>DASUGE010000230.1:0-16693 GCA_036274215.1 Polyangiaceae bacterium
CGCGTTCCTCGACGTCATGATGGGCGAAGGCGAGTCGGTCGGCTTCGTGCTGCATGGACACGGCACCGGAGCCATGAAGGCCGCCGTGCGCGAGCACCTCGGCAGTTCCGCCTACGTCGAACACAGCCGCTCGGCCGAAGCCGATGAAGGCGGCGATGCTTTCACCCTGTTTTGGCTGCGTGAATGAGCGATTTCGCGGGCCGGCAATCGCGATGAACAAAATGTCGATCCGCCGCTTCGCGCCGGGCAGCGAGTGACAGACCCGAGCGCTCGGAGTACGAATCGCCCCATGTCGGATCCAGTGGGCGCGCGCTCCGGCGGCGACCCCCCGAGCGAGTTTTCGCCGCAGAAGCCCGCGCTCTCGATCGGCCCGCCACCGACCGCACGTCCCCCGGACTCGATGGCGTTCTCGCGCGCCTTCGGGCACGGCGAGCCGGGCCATGCGCCGAAGAGCGCCGGCTACGTCGCCAAGCTCGCCATCGCCGCGCTCGGCGTCGTCTTCGGCGACATCGGCACGAGCCCCCTCTACTCGATGCGCGAGTGCTTTCACGGCACGCACGGCATCCCGATCACGCACGCGAGCGTGCTCGGCATCCTGTCGCTCATCTGCTGGTCGCTCGTCCTGATCGTCGCGGTCAAATACGTGTTCTACGTGCTGCGCGCCGACAACAAGGGCGAGGGCGGCATCCTCTCGCTGATGGCGCTCGCCGTTTCGGCACTGAAAGGCTCGCGCCTGCGCGCCTTCGTGCTCGCGTGCGGCGTGTTCGGCGCGGCGCTGCTCTACGGCGACGGCGCCATCACGCCGGCCATCTCCGTGCTGAGCGCCGTCGAAGGCCTCGAGATCGCGACGCCCGCGCTGAAAGACGTCGTGATCCCGCTCACGATCGCGATCTTGGTCGGCTTGTTCTTCATTCAGAAGCGCGGCACCGCGATGGTCGGCGCGGTCTTCGGACCCATTACGCTCGTGTGGTTCCTCGTGATCGCCGCGCTCGGCATCTACCGGTTGAGCGGGCATCTCGCCGTCCTCGGCGCCATCAATCCGGTCTACGCCGTGCACTTCCTGCTCGACCACGGCCGCGAAGGTTTCACGGTGCTCGGCGCCGTCTTCCTCGTCGTGACCGGTGGCGAGGCGCTGTACGCCGACCTCGGCCATTTCGGCCGCCGACCGATCCAGCTCGCGTGGTTCACGCTGGTCTTCCCGGCGCTGCTCTTGAACTACTTCGGCCAGGGTGCGCTCCTGCTCGCGCGCCCCGAAGACGTCGCAAATCCGTTCTTTCGCATGGCGCCGAGCTGGGCGCTCTACCCGCTCGTGGCGCTCTCGACGGCCGCCACGGTGATCGCGTCCCAGGCCCTCATCACGGGCGTCTATTCGCTCACGCGGCAAGCCACGATGCTCGGCTTCATGCCGCGCGTGGAGGTGCGCCACACGAGCGCGGACGAGCGCGGGCAAATCTACGTACCCACGATGAACTGGCTCTTGATGCTCGCCACGGTGAGCCTCGTGCTCGGCTTCAAGTCGTCGAGCGAGCTCGCGGCGGCGTACGGCATCGCCGTCACCTTGACGATGGTGATGACGACGGTGCTCGCCGCCATTTACGCGCGCCGCGGCTGGGGCTGGAAGCTCCACTGGGTCGTGCTCTTGAGCGTCGTGTTTCTCGTCCCCGAAACGGTGTTCTTGATCGCGAACCTGGCCAAGATCACACACGGCGGCTGGTTTCCGCTCGCCGTCGGCGTGGTGCTCTTCTCGGTGATGACCACGTGGCGCACGGGCCGCGCCATCCTCTCGCGCCGCTTCCAGGCAGACCTGCTGCCGCTCACGGATTTCTTCGACCTCTTGCGGGTCGAAATCCCCGCACGCGTGCCCGGCACGGCCGTCTTCATGACCTCGATCAAGGAGGGCACGCCCCCGGCCCTGCTTCGCAACTTCATGCACAACCGGGTGCTCCACCAGCACATCGTGCTCCTCACCGTCCAAACGCTGGAGAGCGCGCGCGTCGCCGAGTCGGAGCGGTTCGACGTCGAACACCTCGACCACGGCTTCAGCCGCATCACGGGTCGCTACGGCTTCATGGAGCAGCCCGATGCGCCGCTGCTCCTCGAAAAGGCGGGTCTCGTTTCGAGCGTCGAGCACACGACGTTCTTCCTCGGACGCGAGAATCTGATCTCGAGCGCGCACCCCGGCATGGCGCGCTGGCGGATCCGGCTCTTTGCCGCCCTCACGCGGAACGCCCAACCGGCCAACAAATTCTTCAACATTCCCCCCGACCGGGTGATGGAAATCGGCGCTCAAATCGAGCTTTGAAGCCACCGAGCTGGCGAAACGTCCAAAGACGAGCGAAAATCGAACGCTTGCGTCGTGGTGTGGAGGAGCGCGTATGACCGGTCGTTGGGCACCGTACGGATTTTTCCTTGGTTTGACGTTCGCAGCCCTTGGCTGTGGCTCGAGCAAGCACTCGAGCGACGGCGACGGTAATCGGGGCGCCGCCGCGGGCATGGGCGCGGGCGGCGACGCGGGCGCCGCTGCCACGGGCGGCAAGGGCGGCGCCGGCTCGAGCGGCAAGGGCGGCTCCAACACGACGGGCGGTACCGGCGGCGGCACCACGGGCGGCACGGGAGGAAGCGCAGCGGGCGGCACCGGCGGCGACACGAGCGGCACCGGAGGCGCGACGAGCGGCACCGGAGGCGGCCCGAGCACCGGCCAAACCGGAACGTTGCCGTCCGAGCCCCCGGGCTTCATTCCTGTGCGCCAGGCGACCAAGCTCGAAAAGCTCGATCTGCTCCTGATGATCGACAACTCGATCTCGATGGCAGAGAAAGAAGCGCTGCTCGCGCAATCCGTGCCGCGCCTCGTGCGGCGCCTGACCCAGCCCGACTGCGTCGACGAAGACGGAGAGCCCACCGGATCCGTCACGGACGCGAACGGGCTCTGCTCCGACGGCGCGCCGGAGATCACGGCGAGCGATCTCCACATCGGCATCATCACCTCGAGCCTCGGCGACCACGGCTCGGGCGACGACGGCGTCTGCTCCGCCAAGCGGGCGGCAGAGAGCGGCGCGAACTACAACGACCTCGCCGCGCTGTTGCCCTCGGTGCGTCCGGGCCTCACGAGCTGGGACGACAGCGGCTTCTTGGCCTGGAATCCCAAGACCCCCCTGCAGCCGGGCTCCATGGAGCAGGACCGGGGAGAGCTCAACCAAGCGCTCCTCGATCACCTCGACGCGGTGGGCGAGAACGGCTGCGGCTACGAGAGCTCGCTCGAAGCCTGGTTCCGCTTCCTGGTCGATCCGGATCCCATCCAGTCGATGAACGGGGACCCGGCGAGCGCCAAGGCCCTGCGCGGGGAAAAGAACTCGCTCGTGCTCACGCAGCGCCAGCAATTCCTGCGGTCCGACTCCGCCGTCGCCGTCGTGATGATGACCGACGAGAACGACTGCTCGATCATCGACGAGAACGACGCGTATGGCTGGCTCGTCGGCTACCTGGGCGATCCCATGTCCGGCAATATCTGGCACATGCGGCGCGCCACGGCCGCTTGCGACAGCGACCCCAACGACCCCTGCTGCTACCCGTGCAACGCCGCGGCCGTCGCGGGCTGCCCCAGCTCGGACACGGCTTGCACCAGCGGAGCCGCCACGACGATCGACAGCGCCCACGACTCGATGAACATGCGCTGTTTCGACCAGAAGCGGCGCTTCGGAATCGATCTCCTTTATCCGACCAGCCGCTACGTCGAAGCGCTCACGAGCAAGACGATTCACGCACGCAACCGCACCGACACGAGCCCGAACCCGCTGCTCGACCCCGCGACGGGCGTGTCGCGCACCCCCGGCAGCGTGATCCTGATGGGCATCGTCGGCGTCCCCTGGCAGGACATTGCCACCGAGGAGAGCTGGGGTTCGCCCCGCGATCTCACGTACCTCACGGCGAGCGAGCTCGTGACGGAAGACCGCTGGAAGGTGATCCTCGGCGACCCGAGCACGAACGGCGTGCCGACCGACACGCTGATGGTCGAGTCGATCGACCCGCGCCTCGCGCCCCTGCCCCAAACGCATCCGCTGATCCCCGGCTTCACGATCGGCGCGCCCAACGCGACCAGCAACACGAACCCGATCAACGGCCACGAGCAGGTGCCGCTCCAGGTCCGCGACGAGCTTCAGCTCGCCTGCATCTTCCCGTTGCTCGCGCCCGTCACCTGCACCCAGGACAACGCCGACTCCTGCGAGTGCAACGCCGACGAGTACGACAAGAACAGCCCGCTCTGCACGGGTGTCACTCCCAGCACGGACGGCGTGCAGGCGTTCGCCAAGGCCTACCCCGCCCGGCGTGAGCTGGACGTGCTGCGCGGGATCGGCGACCAGGCCGTCGTCACGAGCATCTGCCCGAAGGCGGTCGTCCCGCCCTCCGGCCTTCCGATCGAGAGCGACGGGACCTACGGGTACAATCCGGCCGTCGACGCGCTCGTGCGCCGCCTGCGCCCCGTGTTCACGCCGAGCTGCCTCACGGAGCCGCTGATCGCCTCCGACACGAGCCCGGGCGGGACCGCCTGCCATCTGCTCGAGATCGAGAAGGGCCAGAGCTGCGAGTGCGACCTGCTCGCTCGCGAGGATCCATCGGACGAAGACGTTGCCAAGGCACGCCGACACCTCATGGCTCGCGGTCTCTGTGCGGACGACGCGAGCTGCGCCAAAGACTTTTGCGTGTGCCAGATCCCGGGTCTCACGGGAGAGGATCTCGCGGCGTGCAAAGCCGACGTCGTCACCGACGGCCCAACGTCCGGCTTCTGCTACCTGAGCGCCGCGAGCTCGCCGGAGAACCCGTTCCTCCTCGACTGCCCGGTCGGCTACAAGTCCACGTTCCAGTTCACGGGCATCAACGGCGCGCCTCGCGACGGCACCGAAGTGTTCGCCTCCTGCAACCGCTGAGGGCCCGCGGCCTTGCGCAAGGGCAAAACCCGACTTAACTTGGACGGACTGTGGAACGCGGTACGCTCGTCGGGGTTCTTATCGTTGTCGTCATCGTGGCTTTCCAGGTGGCCACCACCATGCGGGTTTGGCGCTCGAAGCTGTTCGACCGCCCGCAAAAGCTCGCGCAAAGCCAGCTGATTTGGTTCCTGCCGCTGATCGGGGCCGCCATCGTGATGAGCGTGCTGGAGGATGAGGTCGAGCGCGAAAAGGGTCCGCCGCCCGGTCTTGGAAGGTGAGAGATTTCGGCTAGTTGCGTAACCGGCGCGTGAATCGGTTCGGGACTGTGCCCGGCGCGGTAGCAGCTGGGCGTCTAGTGCGCTAAAGGGGGCCGCGCTTCGAGTGGATCCGGCCTGGGTCCCCGAGGCGACGCGAACCTCATCTGGGAGCCAACGCCTTGCGCCGTATCGGTACTTTCCTGCCTGCCGTCCTCGCCACCCTGCTGGTCATCTGTTTCCCCTCCCTCGCCCATGCGGAGCCGCACGGGGAGGCGAGCCTGGTGCTGCCGGATCTGAGCTCGGTGACCGTGCTCGGTATGTCCGGCAGGAACCTCTTGATGCTGGGGCTCATCGTTGCCGCCCTCGGCATCGTGTTCGGCCTCGTGACGCTGAACCAGGTGAAGAACCTGCCCGTTCACAAGTCGATGTCCGACGTTTCCCAGATCATCTGGGAGACCTGCAAGACGTACCTGTTCCAGCAGGGCCGCTTCCTCATGGGGCTCGAGGTCCTGGTCGGCACGATCATCGTCATCTACTTCGGCTTCCTCCAGCACATGGACATCGGGCGCGTGCTGATCGTGCTCGCCTTCAGCATCATCGGCATCCTCGGCAGCTACGGCGTCGCCTGGTTCGGCATCCGCATCAACACGTACGCGAACTCGCGCACGGCGTTCGCGAGCCTCAGCGGCAAGCCCTACGGCGTCTACGGCATCCCGCTCAAGGCCGGCATGAGCATCGGCATGCTGCTCATCAGCGTCGAGCTCCTCCTGATGCTGGCGATTCTGCTCTTCGTCCCCGGTGACTACGCCGGATCCTGCTTCATCGGCTTCGCCATCGGCGAGTCGCTCGGTGCCTCGGCCCTGCGCATCGCAGGCGGAATTTTTACGAAGATTGCGGACATCGGCTCCGACCTCATGAAGATCGTCTTCAAGGTCAAGGAGGACGACGCGCGTAACCCCGGCGTCATCGCGGACTGCACGGGCGACAACGCCGGTGACTCTGTCGGCCCGAGCGCCGACGGCTTCGAGACCTACGGCGTGACGGGCGTCGCGCTCATCTCGTTCATCCTGGTCGCGGTCAAGGACACCACCGTCCAGGTGCAGCTCCTGGTCTGGATCTTCGCGATGCGCGTCGTGATGGTGATCGCGAGCGTCCTCTCCTACTACGTGAACGAGGCGTTCCAGAAGGGCGCCATCGAGCGGGCAACCAAGGTGAACTTCGAGACGCCGCTCACGGCGCTCGTGTGGCTCACGTCGATCGTCTCGCTCACGGCCACGTTCATCGTTTCCTACCTGCTCATCCCGGAGCTCGGAGACGGGACGCTCTGGTGGAAGCTCTCGATCATCATCTCCTGCGGCACGCTCGCCGGCGCGATCATCCCGGAGCTCATCAAGGTCTTCACCTCCACCACCTCCGGTCACGTCGCGGAGGTCGTCACCGCCTCGCGTGAAGGCGGCCCCTCGCTCAACGTGCTCTCCGGCCTCACCGCCGGCAACTACAGCTCGTTCTGGATGGGCATCGTGCTCATGGTCCTGATGGGCACCGCCTACTACGTGAGCGGCATGGGCCTCGAAGGCCTGATGATCGCCGCGCCTGTCTTCGCCTTCGGCCTCGTGGCGTTCGGCTTCCTCGGCATGGGCCCGGTCACGATCGCCGTCGACTCGTACGGCCCCGTGACGGACAACGCGCAGAGCGTGTTCGAGCTCTCCCTCATCACCGAGGACCCGAACGCCGCCGCCGAGATCGAGAAAGCCCATGGCTTCAAGGTCGACTTCGAAAAGTCGAAGGCCTTACTCGAGGAGAACGACGGCGCCGGCAACACCTTCAAGGCGACGGCGAAGCCGGTGCTCATCGGCACCGCGGTCGTGGGCGCCACCACGATGATCTTCTCGATCGTCGTGCTGCTCACCAACGGCCTCACGACGAACCTCGAGAAGCTCTCGATCCTCCACCCGCCCTTCCTGCTCGGCCTCCTGGCGGGCGGCTCGGTGATCTTCTGGTTCACCGGCGCGAGCACGCAGGCGGTCGTCGCGGGCGCCTACCGCGCGGTCGAGTTCATCAAGCGCAACATGAAGCTCGACGGCTCCAGCAAGGCGTCGATCGAGGACAGCAAGAAGGTCGTGCAGATCTGCACGCAGTACGCCCAGAAGGGGATGATCAACATCTTCCTCACGGTGTTCTTCGGCACGCTCGCCTTCGCCTGCCTCGACGCGTTCTTCTTCATCGGCTACCTGATCTCGCTCGCCCTGTTCGGCTTGTTCCAGGCCCTCTTCCTCGCCAACGCGGGCGGCGCCTGGGACAACGCGAAGAAGGTCGTCGAGACCGAGCTGCACGAGAAGGGCACCGATCTCCACGCGGCCGCCGTCGTGGGCGACACCGTCGGCGACCCCTTCAAGGACACCTCGTCCGTCGCGATGAACCCGATCATCAAGTTCACGACGCTCTTCGGCCTCCTCGCCGTCGAGCTCGCGATCGAGCTCGAGCGCTCGACGAGCGCCATCCTGGCCGTGGTCTTCGGCGCGGCGATGCTCTTCTTCGTCTACCGCTCCTTCTACGGCATGCGCATCACGAGCGCGACGAGCGAAGCGAGCGGCGACGCGGCGCCTTCGCCCGCGGAGTGAGCGGTCGGCGTACGGCGGGCGAGCTCCGGGCTCGCCCGTCTACTCGCTAGGCTTGCACTCTGGGTAGGCGACGCAGACGGGTCGACGCAGTCCCGTGACTGCACTGGTCGGCGATCGTGCACGCCGCGCCGTTCTCGCGCGGTGTCGTGCACACGCTTCGGCTCAACCTGGGTTTGGACTCGCCTTTGGCCTTGGACGAGGCCGCCCCGGCCGCCTTCGCCTCACTTTCGGCTCGGCTTCTTTCCGGTGCGTGCAGCCTTCCGCGCCGCTTTCGACGCGCGCTCCGGCTTGGCGCTCTCGGCCGGCTTGGCGCTCTTCACCGGCTTGGCGCTCTTCACCGGCTTGGCGCTCTTCACCGAAGCCTCGACGGCGAGCGGCTCCGGGAATGGCGGCTCCGGTTTGCCTTCGGCGACCGCGGCGAGGAAGACGGCGTAATCAGGGCCGAGCACCTCGTGCTTCAGGAACGCGAACGCCTCGCGCCACGGTTGCATGAGTATTTTCTGCGACCAGGCGCGGAGGCCCGCGGCGTCGTAGCTCGGCGCGCGCAGGCGCAGGTAACCGAAGTCCGCGGTCGGAACGAGCGGCGGCGAGCGATCGCCGTCTTCGGCGTCGCCCGCACAGAGGGCGGCGTTGCGGCTCCGCAAGAGCGCGTAGATTTCGTCGTCGAACCACGACTCGTGGCGAAACTCGAACGCGGGCTTGAGCGCCGCGGGCAGCGACGCGAGAAAATCGGCGAGCAGCGGGGCGTCTTTGCGCGCGAACGGCGGAAGCTGAAACAGCACGGGCCCGAGCTTGTCGCCGAGCGCTGAAGCTGCGCTCCAGAAGTAGCCGAGCGACTCGGCCGACCCCTTCAAGCGCTGGATGTGCGTGATGCGGCGCGGAGCTTTCAGCGCGAAGGTGAAGTGGGACGGTACCTGCGCCCGCCAGCGCTCGAGCAGCGGGGCCTTGGGCGTCTGATAGAAAGTATTATTGATTTCGACGCTCGCGAGCCGTGTCGAGTAGCTGGCGAGCCGCTCGGCAGCCGGCAGGTCGGCCGGGTAGAAGCGCCCGTGCCATTCGTCGTAGCTGAAACCGCTGGTCCCCGCGTGGAGCCGCACCCGGGCGAATATGGACCTTTCCGGTGGCAAATGCGACGCTCGCGGGCGGTGAGCAAACCGCCGGACGAAGCACCCGCCGCGGAACGCCCCGAGGGCCCGGGCGCGGCCTTGGGCGTGGGGAAGACCGTGGGGGAGCACTTCCGGGTGGACGAGACCCTCGGCGGCGACAGTGGCTGCTTTCTCGGGGTCGATACCCGCACGTCGAAGGCGGTCGTCTTTCTGCCGGCGACGGTCGAGCGCGAGAAGACGCTGCTCCCGCTGGTGGGGTTCAAGCACGCCCACCTCGGCCCGCTCCTCGCGGTGGAGGCGCTGGGCGACGACGGTGCCGTCGCCATTGCAGCCGTCGTGGGCGGGGAGACGCTCTCGGAGCGCCTCGCTGCCATCGGAAAGAAGCCTTCGGTCGATGCGGTCCGGACGGCTCTGCGCCTCGCGGACGCGCTGAGCTCCATCCACGAGGCCGGCGGCGTCCACGGCTTCGTGAACCTGCGCTCCGTGATCGTCGAGCCGACCGAGGGTGAGCAACCGATTCTGTCGTTTTACCCGCGCGAGAGCGGAGGGGAGCTCCACACGCCCGAGCGCGCTCCCGACGGAGCGCCCTCGATCGCCGACGACACGTGGGCCTGCGCGTCGGTATTGCACTGGATGCTGACGGGCCACGAGCCGCCGGAAGCGGGCTACGCGAATTTGCAAGAAATCGAGGCGGCGGGCGTCACGGACGCGGCTCTCTGCACGGCACTGCTCCACACGCTCACGAGCAGCCGGCCCGACCGCCAGAGCGATCTCCGCCCGCTGCGCCGCGAGCTCGCGCGCTGGTTCGTGGAGCACGCCGGGGAAGAGCCGGTCGTCCCGAGCCTGCATCCGGCGGAGCCGCCGCCCTTGCCGCCGAGCCTGCGTCCGTCGAACCGGCCGCCGCCCTCCATGCGGCACTCGAGCCGCCCGCCGGCGACCCCCGCGGAGAAGCGCAAGTTCGGAGCGTTCACGATCGGAGCGATCACGCTCGGCGTCGCCGCGGGGATCGCGCTCACGTTCCTGCGACCGAAGCGCGTGCAGCTGATCGCCGTTCCCGAGAAGCAGGTCGAGCCTCCGGCCCCGTCGGCGCTCAACCTCGGCGAGGTGCCCGTGACGGGCGAGGACGAGATGCGCCTCGGGAGCAAGCTCGCGACGTGCATGGCGGCCTACCTCCCGAAGGGCACCTTCGTGAAGACGCCCAACGTCGAGTGGCTCTGCGGCGAGACCGATCCCCGCGAGGGTGCCGACAAGCTCCACGGGCTCATCGTGAGCGCCGGACCGAAGGGGCCGCCCTCCGACGCGATGAAGATTTTCTCGCGCATCGGCTGGTATGCCATGCCCGCGTTCGCGGTCGTGCGCGCGGGCTGCTGCCCCGCCGACGCCGCGCCGCTCTCTCTGCCCGAAGCGCACTGCCAGATGGACCAGAAGCTGCGCGACATCGGCGACGCGGTCGTCTCGTCCCACGACGTGACGGATCCGCTCAAGGCGTACACGGAGAGCATTCACTGCGAGCTCAACCGCGGCGGCGCGAAGATGCTGCGTCGCTCGGAGCGTCCCGCGGGCGGCGAGGACACGGCGTTTCTCGAGCTCGTGAAGCACCTCGACTGACGCAGGGAAGACGGCGCCGATGCGCGACGCCTTGGTGATGGTCCTCGAGTTCGTCGCCGCGATCGCCGTCTCGGTGCTGATCGTGACCCGCGACGTGAAGCGGTTGCCCCCGCAGCAGCTGGAGCGCGCCTGGCCGACCACCTCGATCTGGTCCGCCGTGGCCCTCCTCGGCCCCTTCTGCATCCCGTTCCATTTCATGCGGACGCGGAGGTCGTTCTGGGGCGTTTTCCTCGGCATCGCGTGGCTCGCCGCAGTCGCCGTGACCCTCGAGGCGTTCGGCTGGCTGCTCGAAGCGGCGCTCGGCTAATCCCCCGCGCATCGCGCCACTCCGCCCCAGTGCGAGAGCACCGCCCCGCGCGCCCCCACCCGGCCCCCAAAACCAACCCCGACCCTAGCCCACCCTTCCTCTGCCCCTAGCTCTAGCCCTGCCCCTAGCTCTGACTCTGCCCCTGCCTTTGACCCTGACTTTGCCCCTACCCCTGACTTTGACCTGCTCGGGGAATACGACCCGTCGGCCGATTGTCTTGCGCCCGCCGAGCGCGCTATGACGCGCGCCACGACCCTCTCGACAATTCGAGGATTTTGAAGCCATGCAAGACGTACGAGCGCTGAACGACGTCGTCGCCAAAGAAAGCGCCTTCATCGACGACCTGACGAGCGAAATCGGCAAGGTCATCGTGGGGCAGCAGCTGATGGTCGAGCGCATTTTGGTGGGGCTCCTCGCCGGCGGGCACGTGCTGCTCGAGGGCGTGCCGGGTCTCGCGAAGACGCTCACCGTGCGCACCGTGTGCGACGCGATCAGCGCGAAATTCGCGCGCGTGCAGTTCACGCCCGACCTCCTGCCCGCCGACTTGATCGGCACCGTGATCTACGACCAGAAGACGGGCGAATTCACGAGCAAGCTCGGGCCGATCTTCGCAAACCTCGTGCTGGCGGACGAGATCAACCGCGCGCCGGCCAAGGTGCAGAGCGCGCTGCTCGAAGCGATGCAGGAGCATCAGGTCACGATCGGCGACAAGAGCTACCCGCTGCCCGATCCGTTCGTCGTGATGGCGACGCAGAACCCGATCGAGCAGGAAGGCACCTACCCGCTACCCGAAGCGCAGGTGGATCGCTTCATGCTGATGGTGAAGGTCGGCTACCCCTCGCGCGAGGAGGAACGCAGCGTGATGGACCGCATGACGGGCACGCGCGAGAGCAAGGCTCTGTCGAAGACGAGCCCGCAGCAGCTGATGGAAGCGCGCAAGGTCGTGCGCGACGTGTACATGGACGACCGCGTGAAGGACTACATCGTGAACGTGGTGTTCGCGACGCGCGAGCCGGAAAAGAGCGGCCTCAAGGATCTTTCGTCGCTCATCGAGTACGGCGCGAGCCCGCGCGCCAGCATCGCCTTGAACCTCGCCGCGCGCGCCCACGCGTTCCTGCGTCACCGCGGCTACGTGACCCCGGAAGACGTGAAGGCGATCGGCCCCGACGTGCTGCGCCACCGCGTCGTGCTCTCGTACGAAGCCGAGGCCGAAGAGGTCACGGCGGAGGACATCGTGCGGCGTGTGTTCGAGGTGGTCGAAGTCCCGTAACGGCCGGCCGGGGGCCGCGCGACAACCCGCTCCGCCGAGGTTCGACAGCCCATGATCCCCAAAGAGCTGCTCAAAGCCCTGCGCAAGATCGAGATCACGACCAACCGGCTGGCCACGGAGCAGCTCGCCGGCAGCTACACGTCCGTGTTCAAGGGCCGGGGCCTCGCCTTCCGCGAGGTGCGCGAATACCTGCCGGGCGACGACGTTCGCACCATCGACTGGAACGTGAGCGCGCGCATGAACGCGACCTACGTGAAGGTCTTCGTCGAAGAGCGCGAAATGACGGTCATGCTGGTGGTCGACCTTTCGGCCAGCCAGCGCTTCGGCACGCGCACGGGCAGCAAGGCGCGCCTCGCGGCGGAGGTGGCCGCTCTGTGCGCTTTCAGCGCGATCTCGCACAACGACCGCGTCGGGCTGATCCTCTCGACCGATCAGGTCGAGAAGATCGTGCCGCCCATGAAGGGGCAGAAGCACGTGCTGCGCGTCGTGCGCGAGATCCTCGGCGCCGAGCCCGAGCGGCCCGGCACCGATCTGAAAGTCGCGCTCGAGACGCTCTATCGCGTGGCGCGGAGGCGCAGCGTCGCGTTCGTGATGAGCGACTTCTTCGCGACGGGCTACGAACGCACGCTCTCGCTCGCGGCGGCGCGCCACGACGTGATCCCCGTCATGCTCGTCGATCCGCGTGACGAGGAGCTGCCGGACGTGGGGCTCGCCAACTTCGAGGATTTCGAGACCGGCGACAGCGTGATGGTGGACACGGCGAGCCGCGCGGTGCGCGCCCACTACGCGCACGAAATGCGCCGCCGGCGCGAGGAGCCGATCCGGCTCTTCACGAAGCTCGGGCTCGATCACTGCATCGTGCGCACCGATCGGCCGTACATCGGACCCCTGCGCGACCTCTTCGCGCGGCGGGCACGGAGGGCGCACCGTTGAGAGCGCTCGCACCCTGGCTCATGGCAGGCGCGCTGACGGCGTCCGCGGCGCTCGGCGCGCCCCCGGCGACGCGCCATTCGTCCCCGGCGCTCGCGAGCGCGCCGCCGCCCCCGCCGCTGCTCTCGGCGACGCCGCCGCCGCCCGTGCTTTCGCCGTCCGCCGCGGGCTCCGCGCTCCCGAGCTTGCCCACCTCGGGCAGCGGGACGTGCCGCGAGCACATCCCCGAGGGCAAGACGCGCCCGAAGCTCACCGAGAGCGCGCCGGCGAGGGGCCAGAGCGGCCACGCGCTCACGCTCGCGCTCACGCTCGAGCACGGCAAGGGAGAGACGGTGCTGCCCGGAGGCTTTCAAGCCCAGAGCGACGACCCGAACATTCGCGCGCTCGAACGCGCCGGCCTCTACTTGCCCGATCCCGACGGCGGCGCGGGTCCCGTGCTCGTTCGCACGGAGTCCGGCGAGCGCGCCACCACCAAGCTCGAGCTCTCGTTCGTTCCGCTGCCGCCCAAGCCGGGGCGCAACACGCTCGTCATCCCGCCCTTCCCGATCAGCGTCGCTCGCGCGAGCGGCGACGTGCTCGTCCTCTGCACGAGCCCGCACGAGGTCGTGATCGAGGACCCGATCGCGAACACCTCGAATCCCGCGCCGCGCCGCAATCCCCCGGCGCGCGAGCAGCGCGAGGAGTGGGTAGCGCTGAAGAATGCGCTGCTCGTCGGCGCCGTGGCGGTCGTGCTCGGCGCGCTGGTCGCCTGGCTGCTCGGTCGCTGGTTCCGCCGGCCGCGACCCCTGCCGCCGCCGCCGCCGCCGCGTCCACCCTGGGAGGTCGCGCTCGAGGAGCTCTTCGACGTGCGTCACGCCGGGCTGATCGCCGAGGGACGCCTCGCCGAGCACTTCGACCGCGTCTCGGACACGCTGCGCAAGTACCTGGGCGCGCGCTACGGCTTCGACGGGCTCGAGAGCACGACGCGCGAAGCGCTGGGCGTGCTCCGCAACGTGCAGCCGTTCGTCGGACCGCTCGACGCCATCGAGACGTTCCTCCGCCAAGCCGATCTCGTGAAATTCGCGAAGACGGTGCCGACGGCAGACGACGGCGAGCTCGCGCTCGTGCGCGCCGAGCACATCGTGCGGGAGACGCTGCCGAAGGCGTTCCCCGCGCCGGGAGCCGCGCCGGACGCTGGGTCGCTCGACCCGACGGACCTCGCGGCCCCCTCGCCGGTCGTCGCACCGGTCCCGAGCGCCGCGAGCGCTCCCGAGCCGAGCCCCGAAGCGCTCGAGTGGGGCCCGAAGCCCACCAAGGACCCGGAGCCGAAGCCGTGAAGTCCTGGCAGCGCATCGCCGTCGGGGTTCTGACCTTCATCGGCCTGTTCGTCCTCGCGGCCGCCTACCCGATGCTCGCGCGCGGCGACGAGATCCTGCACGCGCGCTGGTCGGAGCCGTGGTTCTTGCTCGGCCTCTTGCTCGTCCCCGTCGTCTTTTACCGAGCGGTCATCGGCGAAGACCGGCGCACGCCGCGTCTGCGCCTCGGAACGCTCGCACCGCTCGTGGTCGGCCCGGCCGGGATCCGCGTGCTCTTGCGCGATGTGCCGGGCATCGCGAAGAGCCTCGGTCTCGCGCTATGCGTCGGTGCGCTGGCCCGGCCGCTCAATACGCTGCGACCCGTCACGACCGACGAGGAGGGCATCGACATCGTGGTCGCGCTCGATCTCTCGGGCTCGATGAAGTCGGTGCTCGACAACGTGCCGGAGGATCTGCGCGGCTACATGCCGCCCGCGCGCAGCGGCGTGCGCCCGACGCGCCTCGACGTCGCCAAGGCCGTGCTCCGCGACTTCATCGGCCGCCGTAAAACGGATCGCATCGGCGTCGTCGTGTTCGGCGCGGACGCGTACGTCGTGTCCCCACCCACGCTCGATTATCACCTGCTCGACGAGCTCGTGAAGCGGATGGACACCGATCTCATCGACTCGCAAGGGACGGCGATCGGCGACGCGCTCGGTGTCGCGGTCGCCCGCCTGCGGCGCAGCACGGCCAAGAGCAAGGCCATCATTCTCCTGACGGACGGCGCGAATCAGGGCGGAAGGCTCGCTCCCGAGTACGCGCCGAAGCTCGCCAACATCGTCGGGGCGCACATCTACACGATCCAGATCGGCCAGGGCGAAGAGGCCGTGATTCAGCAGGGCGTCGACCTGTTCGGGCAGCCCCGCTACGTGCGCGTGCCCTACCCCGTGAATCCCAAGCTTTTGAAGCAGCTCGCCGACGAGACGAGCGGCCACATGTACGTCGCCTCCGACGCCAAGAGCCTGCAGGCGAGCTTCCACGACGTGCTCGACAAGCTCGAGAAGACGAAGCTCAGCGCGAGCGTCGCGCACTTCGAGGATCTTTACCGTTACCTCCTCATTCCAGGGGTGCTCCTGCTCGGGCTCGACGCGCTCCTTCGCGCGCTCGTGCTCCGGAGGTTCCCGTGAGGTTCGCGGCCTCCGTCTGGCTGCTCGGCGCCCTCGGCGCGCTCGGCGTGGGCGTCTTGCTGATCGTCGGCGCAGTGCTCGCGCAGCGCGCCGTGAAGCGCTTCGGGGAGGAGAAGCTCGTGCTCGAGCTGGCGACGGCGCGGGCCGGCGGCCGCCGGGCGTTCAAGGGCGTCTTGCTCGTGCTCTCGCTCGGCCTCGCGTTCGTCGCGCTCGCGCAGCCGCAGTACGGGCGCGGCTCGCGCGTGATCCCGGCGACGAACCTCGATGTCGTGATCGTGCTCGACTACTCGAAGAGCATGTACGCGCGCGACATCCCGCCCTCGCGCATCGAGCGAGCCAAGTCCGAAATGGCTCGTCTTATCAATGACTTACCAGGCGCCCGCTTCGGCACGGTCGCCTTCGCGGGCGAGACGTTGTCGTTCCCGCTCACGAGCGACGGCGCGGCGATCCTGCAGTTCCTCCGGCAACTCACGCCGAACGACATGCCCGTGGGCGGCACGGCGATCGCACGTGCGCTGCAAGCGGGGCGCGATCTTCTCGCGCGGGATCCGCTCGCCAAGGATCACAAGAAGGTCATCGTGCTCGTCACCGACGGTGAGGATCTCGAAGGCGATCCCGTGCAGGAGGCGCAGTCGGCCGCGCACGATCAGATCACGATCTACGTCGATCAGATCGGTGGACGCACGCCGGAGCCGATCCCCGACGTGAACGAGATCGGCCAGGTGAAGGGCTGGCGCAAGGACGACGACGGCAAGCCGCTCACGACCGAGCTCTCCGCGGCGGGCGAGGAGCAGCTCGCGAAGATCGCCGAGGCGAGCGGCGGGCTCATCGCTCGGAGCGAAAAGGGGACGACCGGCCTCGAGAGCATCGCCGCGCAGCTCCGGCGCTTGATGAGCGAAGAGCTCTCGGAGCGCGTCGAGACGGTGTACGCGGACGTGTTCGCGTACCCGCTCGCGCTCGCGCTCCTCTTGCTCGTCGTCGAGACGCTCGTACCGGAGAGCCGTCGGCGCGACCGGCCCGTGGTGCCGCCGCTGCCGCCGGATCGGCGCCGGAAGCGGAAAAAACGCGCTGCTCGCGCGGCGGCCACAGGCATGGCGGCGTTCTTCCTGCTGCCGCTCGGCGTCGCGGGCTGCGAGCAGGCGAACGAGCTCTTCATGCGGAGCTCACCCGTCGTGAAGGACGCGGTCGAGGCGCTCGACGCGGGAGACGCG
>DASUGE010000231.1:0-5825 GCA_036274215.1 Polyangiaceae bacterium
CCGCGTGCGGAACTACGCGAGCGGAGCGAGCCCGCCGGAGGCGGCGGGGGAGCGGTCGCGAAGCGAGCCGCGGGGGGCAAGGCCAGGCAAGGCCCCCTTGAGTAACCGTCTCGCTCTGCTTCTTCTAGCGCTCGGGCTACCGTCCACGGCGTTGGCGGAGAGCGATGCGCTCGACGCGGACAAGGTGCTCGGCGAGCGGCCGGCGACCCGCGTCGAGCTCGTCCAGACGCGCATCACCGCCTACGACCAGACGGGATACGGCTACCAGTCGCAAGCCGGACCGAAGGCGGGGCCAGGCTCGGAGACCCTGCACGTGCTGCAGGCGCAGGGCGAGTTCGTGATGAAGCAAGGCGAGAACCTCACGCACCGTGTGTGGGTGCCGGTGGATCTCGTCACGAGCGCGTCGGCCGACGCCATCGACCGCTACTACGCGCAGCCCGACGTGATCAGCCGCGCTTCGGCGCAAAACGTCGCGGCCGAGGTCGACTACCAGCTCGGCGTGCGCGCCGGCGCCGAGACGACGTGGACGGCCGGCGCCGGTATGCATTACGAGGAAAACTTCCTCTCCTGGCTCTACACACTCGAGTATCAGCGCTCGCTCGCCGAGGACAACGCGACGCTCACGTTGAGTGCGCAGCAGGCGCTCGATTGGTTCGACGCCTTCCGGCTCGGTGGCACTCGTGCGGGTCGCACCTCGCGCTCCACGACGAGCTTCAACGTGGGCCTCTCACAGTTGCTTTCGCCGAGCACGCTCGTGGCGTTCGCCTACGGCTTCACGCTGCAGCGCGGCGAGCTCAGCAACACTTGGAACAGCGTGCCGTCGACGGACGGTGAGCGCGTGAGCGAGGTCCTACCGCGGCTCCGCGATCGGCATGCCGCCGCCGTGTCGCTACTCCAGTGGTTGCCGTGGGAAGGCGCGCTCGAGCTCAAGTACCGATTTTATCGCGACGACTGGGAGGTGACGGCGCACAGCTTCGAAGCGCGCCTGCGGCAACGGCTCTTCGGCCGACTCACGCTCGGCGCCAGCTACCGCCACCACACCCAGACGGGCGTCTTCTGTTTCACGACTCTGACGCCGCTCGCGTCGTCATACCGGACGGCCGACAGCGATCTCGGCCCACTCGACGCCGATTCGCTCGGCGGAAGCGCGGAGGTCACCTTGAAAACGCGCCGCCATGGCACCCTATTCGTGACGTTCGGCTACGATCACTACCGCCGCTCGGACCAGCTTCGGGTCAATATTGCCACATGGGCTTCCGGCTTGCGCTTCTGACGATCCCCTTCGCCCTCGCGTGCGGCGGCGCAAGCGTGCCGGGGCCGGCTGTCGGCACGCCGCTGCCTGCAGTCCCGACGGTCGACGTTGCGCATCGGCCGGCTTCGCTCGGTGAGGTCACACGGGGCCGCCCCGCGCTGGTCGCGCTGTGGGCGACCTGGTGCACCTCGTGCGAGAAGGAGCTCGCCGCGCTCGACCGGCTCCAGGGTGAAGTCGGGTCACGTGCGCTCGTCGTCGGGGTGGCCGTCGGGGAGCCTTACGACAAGGTCGTTTCGTACCTGCGCCCGCGCGGGCTCCGCTACCACCAGCTCATCGACGAAGAGTTCGCGCTGGCCGACGCGCTCGGCACGAAGCGCGTGCCGACGACGTTGGTCGTGGGCAAAGACGGCACCGTGCGTTACTCCGGCGGCTCGCTCGATCGCGACGCGCTGGCGGCGTTTCGTCGCGCGCTCGCGGAGTGACGCGTCGTTACGGCGCGCTGTCGCGCCGTCGTACCGCGTCATTCGCCGTCGGCGGGACCGACCAGATCGGCGAGCTCGTCGACGCTCGCGCCGCGCTCGAGCGCGCTGAGCGCGGCGTCGAGACGCGCTGCCTTGCCCTGCGGGCGGGCGCGCTTACCGAACAGCCGCGCCCAGAAGGAGCCCTTGTCGCGCAGCCGAAAGTCGCCGCGGGCGGCGCGCGCCGGGTCGTCGCGCAGCAGGCGTACGAGCGTCGGACTCTCCGCGACGAGCATCACGGCTTCCTTCAAGACCGCACGCTGCGTCGTCGCGAGCTCGCCGAGGGCTTTGCCGAGCGCGTGCTTCTCGCGCGCGAGCGATAGCGCGAACACCACGGCGAGCTCGTTCAAGCCGAGCACCGTGCCGCACCCGACGCTCGGCCCGCCGCACCCTTTTCGATACACGTAGGACGCTTCGAGCAAGAGCACGCCGAAGCCGAGCGCTACCGCAGCGAGCTCCGCGCTTTCCGGGTTCTCGGCCCGTGCGAGGCCTTCCGGATGCCGCTCCGCGAGCGCGACGGCCCCGAGCGACGTGGCGAGCCGCGCCGTGAGCAGGATCGGGTCCTTGAGCTCGGCCGCCGGGACGCGCAAGAGCCAGCGATCCTCGCTGCGCTCGAGCCGCGCCAAGCGCGCATCCGACGCCGGCGGCGTCGCGCAAGCACCGCTACCGCACCCGCCCGTCCCGCAACCACCCGCTTCCACCACGGGCGGCGCACCGGCGAGCTCGAGCTCGATGTTCACGTCTTCGAGGCCGGCGTACCCCTGCATGCGCGCAGCGAGGCGCTCCACGCTCGGCCCGTCGTACGTGAACTTGTCCGGAAAAAACTCCGAGTTCGGCAGGACGAGCAGCGGATCCCCCGTCGGGATCAGAAGCCCATGCACGAGCTCGGCATAGCTCACGGCAAGCCGGCGAAGATCCGTATCCGAAAGCGCCTCCACCCGATGAGCATAAGAGATCCTCACGGCCCCGGCCACCGCCCCGCTCCCCTTCCGGCTTTTCCGTCCCGTGAACGCGCGTACCCGTCTATTCGACGTACACCCAGCCGATGACGCGCCGTCCCGAATTCAGACGAAAGCTGCCGCGTCCCGGCTTGCTCCCCGCGGGCGGCTCGTAGTCGAGCTCGTTCAAGCCCGTCGGATCCGCGCTCGTGTCACTCGTTCCGGCGTCGTCGATCACGACGCGCACGCGCAATGCTTGCGCTCCGGCGCGCTCGTGGCTCGCATCGAGCGAGAAGCGCCCCGCGACGAGCAAGAGACGCGTGTTCTCGAGCATGTGCTCGACGACCGGCGGCACGCGCGCGGCGTCGCGCGGCTCGTACTCGAGCGAGCCGAGCCGCCCTTCCTCGTCGACGCTCAACCGGAAGCGCGCTTCTCCGACCACGCCCGGCGGCAGCGTGAGCCAGCGCGGATCCCCTCGACTTGCGAGACCGAGCGCGCGCGTGAACGCTTTCGGCAGGTGTCGCACCCCGGTCGGGAGCCCTGCGGCGCCAAAGGGGCCGTTCGTCGTGGAGCTCGACGCTTGGGCTTCGGCTCCGCGCTCCGATGCGCCGGCGGCTGCCCCCTTGGCGCCGTCCGCTGCGGCCGTCTCTGGCGCGGCGGGCTTCGGTGCCTCCCTCGCCCGCGTGACGGCCGGCTCCGTCCGGTGTGGCGTGGCGCGTGCGCGGCTCGCGGCTTTCGCAAGGTGAGCGGTTGACGTGATCGCGACGCCCGGCGCGGCGTCGGAGGGAGCCGTGTCGCTCGGCGCGTCGGCTCGAGCACCGTCGGGCTCGACGCTGCGCTCGGGCGCGGGCGCTTCGGCGCTGCGCGGATTCTCCCCGACCGTCGCCTCCACCTCGATGCCGCGGCCAGCCCAGGTATCGAGCACGACGCGCGGCTCCTGCGTCGTGAAGCCGCGTACTTCCACCCACACTCCGAGCGCGGCGTGCACGAGCGCCGAGGCGATCAGGAAAATTCTCGGCATGGGATCGGACACGTCGGATACTGAGACAATATGTGGAGTGCGCTCGTTCCCTGCGCTCGCGAGAGCGCGCCGAGCGAGCGTGTGGTCAAAGGTACGCCCCAGTGTCGCGCGGGCCAGCGTGGCCGCCTGGCGCGGGGACGGAAAGCCGAGCGATTTCCGCGCGTGCCGCCCCCGCCGCAGCGCGCACGACTCAGCGCGCCGGCGCGAAATGTGGACCCTTTGTGCGGCCTCTCGCCACCTAGGTCTCGTTGCGCGCGCCCATTTCTCCGGGAAAGCTCCGACCCTTCCGTCATGAGCCCCTCTCGCCCCCCTGGCCTCGGTGGTGCGCTCGTCCTCGTTGCCGGCGTCGGCTGCGCCCACTACCTCGAGTTCGGTGCTGCGATGGACGGCACCACGGACCCTAATTTCTACTGGTACACTTCATGAGAGTGACGGGATCTTGGTCACGCATGCCGACCACGGTGGTGCTCGCGGTGCTGGTCGCGAGCGCGTGCGCGACGCAGATGGAGCAGCCTGAGGACGAGGGTCCGGTCGACAATCCCTCGGGAGGGACGGGCGGCGACGCGGCGGGCACCATGCAAATGGGTGTCGGCGGCGACATGATGATGGGAACGGGCGGCACGTTGCCGATGGGCGGCGTGATGAACGGCGGCACGGGTGGCTCGGCGGGCATGGCTGCCGGCGGAACAGCCGGCAAGAGCATGGGGATGGGCGGCAAGGCGGGCACCGGCAACGGCGGCGCCAATTCGATGGGCGGCAAGGGCGGCGGCGCCGGCACGATGACGACGGGCGGCGGCGCCGGCACGAGCGCGTCGGGTGGTAAAGCCGGCTCGGGCGCCGCGGGTCGCGGCGGCAGCGGGATGTCCGACGGCGGGACGGGCGCGGGCGGGCGCGGCTTCGGCGGCATGTCGAGCGGCGGGCGCGCCACCGGCGGCACGTCGGGCTCGAGCGCCGGCGGCATCGGTGGCGGCAGCGCGGGCACGAGCGGTCAGATGTGCGTGAAGTGGTCGGCGCCGGATCAGTCGGGTAACATCGGCAACTCCGCGGCCTGCTTCGATGTCACCGGCACCATGATGGGCTGGCAGGTTTCGAACCTCGGCATGCGAACGCTGACCGTGAACGGCAAGCCGGCCATGCCCCCGACGGTGCCCGCTGCCGACGCCGATGGTCACCGCATCTTCGAGTTCAGCAAGCCGCCGCAAGGCGATTCCATCGGCGTGAACTGCAGCTGGAGCTACTGGTAAGCCCGAGCTAGTACCTCCCTAGAGCCGGGCTAAACCTGCTGGTAAGCTCCGCCTCGGGCAACCGATGGCACTCTTTCTCGGACTCGATTCCAGCACCCAAAGCCTCTCCGCTCTCGTGATCGACACCGACGCCCGCAAGGTCGTCCTCGATCAGAGCATCGTCTACGGCAGCGCTCTCCCCGAGTACCGCTCCCCGCACGGCTTCCTCGAGCACGCCGATCCCGCCATCAAGCACTCCGACCCGCGCATGTGGGTCGAGGCGCTGGAGCGCCTGTTCGAGAAGGTGCGGGCGAGCGGCTTCGACCTTGGCACCGTCGACGGCATCAGCGGCGCCGGACAGCAACACGGCTCCGTCTACCTGAAGACGCCGCTTTCGAAGACCGCCTGGTCCACCAAGTCGAGCCTGAGCGCGCAGCTCGTGCCGCTGCTCAGCCGCAGCACGGCGCCGATCTGGATGGACAGCGCGACCGGCGCCGACTGTGCGGCGATCGCGGACGCCGTGGGCGGCAACGCCGCCGTCACGCGCATCAGCGGCTCGGCGGCGACGCCACGCTTCACGGGCCCGCAGATCCGGAAATTCTACCGCGACGATCCCGCCGCGTACGCCGCAACCGCGGAGATCCACCTCGTGAGCTCGTTCATCGCGGGCGTGCTCACCGGTACCTCGGCCCCCATCGACTTCGGTGACGGCGCGGGCATGAACCTGCTCGACCTCGCGGCCCTCGGCTGGAGCGAGCCGCTGCTCGCCGCGACGGCGCCGGACCTCGCCGGGAAGCTCCGCACGCCCGTGGCGTCGTCGACGCGCGTCGGCGAAATCGCGCCGTTCTTCGTGGAGCGCTACGGATTCCGCCG
>DASUGE010000232.1:0-7217 GCA_036274215.1 Polyangiaceae bacterium
CCGAGCGCGCGCGTGACGATGTTTTTGGGCATGCGCTCGAGCACGGTGTCGTCGAGCTCCGGCCGTTGCTCGAGCACGTCCGTGAGGAGCGAATGGTCCTGCGTGAGGAGCTCGAGGTGACCGCCCCGCATCCGGTAGCAGCGGCTGTCGCCCACGTGGCCGACGTGCATGAGCCCCGAGCGCGGCGAGAAGCAGGCGGCGACGACCGTCGTGCCCATGCCCTTGTGCTCGGGGGTGCTCTTCGCGATCTCGATCACGTCCTTGTTGGCCTTCAGGATCGCGCCCGAGAGCCGGCGCGCCCCCTGCGGAATGCCGAAGCGGTCGAACTCCGGCTGCTCGTGCGTGCGGCGGATTGTCGCGCCGAAGTAGTTCGATAACGAGCGCGCCGCGAGGGCGCTCGCGACTTCGCCCGAGTTGTGGCCGCCGGCGCCGTCGCACACGACGTACAAATCGAGGTCCGGGCGAACGAGCACGACATCCTCGTTCGACGGGCGAGTCTTGCCGACATCGGTGAGGCCCGCGGCACGAAGGACGAGATCCATGGCCATGCTGGTACGAGGATCCCCAGTATAGCCACGCTTGAGGCAGGGACTCGAGCCTGTCATGATGCGGGAGGTGCCTGCCGCTCGCCAGCGCAAGACCGGCCTCGTGCTCTCGGGTGGGGGCATGCGCGGCGCTTACGAAGTGGGCGTCGTCCACGGCATCGCCGAGGTGATGGGGGAGGAGGCGGCGCGCGGACCCTTGTTCGACGTCTACGCGGGGACCTCGGTCGGCGCGATCAACGCGGCGTACTTCGCGGCCAACGCCGACGAGCCCGGACACGGCGCCGAGCGGCTGTCGAAGCTCTGGCAGAGCCTGCGCCTCGCCGATCACGCGCGCGTGCGGCCGTTCGGCCTCTGGGGCGGCGGCCTGAAGCGCAAGCTCGAGCGCTTCACGTCGTCGCAGCACCTCGGCACGTCCTTGCTCGACACGCGCGCGCTCGAGGTCGTGATCAAGCGCGCCGTGCAGTGGGAAAGGCTGCATCGAAACATCGCTTCCGGCCGCGTTCACGCGCTGATGGTGGCGGCGCTGCACGTGGCTTCGGGCCGCACGACCGTCTTCGCGGAGCATGCGCCCGGCGTGCAGCTTCAGCCGGCGCGTGACGAGCGTCGTGTCACCACCGTCGGTCGCATCACGGCCGACCATGTGCTCGCGTCGGCGGCGATCCCTCTGCTCTTTGCCATGCGCAAGGTCGGCGAGCACTACTATTGCGACGGCGGCCTCCGTTTCAACACGCCGATCGCGCCGGCGATCCGCGCCGGAGCCGAGCGCTTGGTCGTGATCTCGGTGCGGCACATGCGCGCCGCGGCCGAGCTCGACGCGCAAGAAGCGGCCGACCACGGCGAAGGTCAGGACGTAGGCCCGCTGTTCCTCGTCGGTAAGTTGCTGAACGCGCTCCTGCTCGATCCGGTGGCGTACGATCTCAACATGATGGAGCGCCTGAACCAGATGATGGAGGTGCTCGAGGAAGCGCTGCCGCCCGACCAGCTCGAGCGCGTGCAGAAGGTCTGGATCCAGCACCGCGGCGCCCCGTACCGCCGCCTCGACACCCTCGTGTTCACGCCGTCGGAGGATCTCGGGCGCAAGGCCGGGCTCTACATCCGCACGCGCCTCGACACCTCGGAGCTCCAGACGCTCGCGCGCTACGTTCTCGAGCGAGCGGCGCACGAGGGCGAGGTGCCCGGCGGGGAGGCCGACTGGGCCTCGTACCTGCTCTTCGACGGCGGATTCGCCCAGGAGATCATCGACCTCGGGCGGAGGGATGCCCACGCGAAGGCCGACCTGATAAAACGCTTCTTCGGGGCCACCTAGAGAAGCGCCATGTTAGGGGACGATCCGAAGCACAAGAGGCTCTTGCTGGTCGACGACGACAGCGTGACCCGGAGTGTGCTTTCGCGTCAGCTCTCCGTGCGCGGCTACGAGATCATCGAAGCGGAGAGCGGCGGCTCCGCGCTGCGCGTCCTCACCCAGCCCGACGCGCCCCGCATGGCCGTCGTCGACTGGAACATGGGCACCATCAACGGCCCCGAGCTCTGCCGCATCCTGCGCGGCCGTTCGCCGTACGTGTACGTCGTCCTCACGACCGCGCGCGAGGGACGCCGCCCGCTCGTCGAAGCCATGAACAGCGGCGCCGACGGCTACATCCAGAAGCCCGTCGACGTCGACGAGCTCGAAGCTTGGCTCGTCGCCGGCCAGCGCATCGTCGAGCTCCAGGACGGCCTGCTCAAAGCGCACGCCGAGCTCGAGCGCCGCGCGACGCACGACGCCCTCACCGGCGTGCGCAACCGCGGCAGCCTGATGGAAATCCTCGGCCGCGAGCTCCGCCGCTCGATCCGCACCAAGTCCGCGACCGGCATCGTGCTGCTCGACGTCGACCACTTCAAAGCCATCAACGACACGCACGGCCACCCCGTGGGCGACGAAGTCCTCGTGGAATTCGCCTCCCGCTGCGCGCGGGCCGTCCGCGACTACGACGTCGTCGGCCGCTACGGCGGCGAAGAATTCCTGCTCATTCTCCCCGGAGGCACCCTGCCCGACGCCGCCGCCGTCGGCGGCCGCCTGCTCGACGCCATTGCGCGGCGTCCTTTCACGACCAGCGCGGGCGAAATCAAAGTCACGGCCAGCGCCGGCGCCGCCTCGACGGGGCAGGGGTACCTCGACGTGGACGCGATGATCACGGCTGCTGACACGGCGCTCTACGAGGCCAAGCGCGCCGGGCGGGCGCGACTGCACGTGGCCGCCGAAGCGGGGCAACCCGAGAGCGCGCGATTCGGCGGGTCGGAGCCGGATACGATGAAGGGGCCGGACTGAGCTTCGCGCGTGGCGGAAGCGAGTCGACGGAGCGAGCCTTCGCGCATTGCCAGCGGTCGCGTTGCGAGCTAGGGGAGGTCCATGAGCGAGCTCATCGGACGTTTGGTATCGCAGGCGAATCTCAGTGAGGCTCAGGCGAAGCAGGTGGCAGACGTCGTCCGCGGCTTCCTCGCGGACAAGCTTCCCGAACCGCTGAAGGGCCCCGTGGAATCAGCGCTTACGGGCGCGTCCGTCTCGGGTGCCCTCGATCAGGTGAAGGGCCTCGCCGGCAAGCTGTTCTGACGCCGAGCCGGGCTATGCTCCGGGCATGGCCGAACCGCTCGTCACGGGAATGCTTTTCAGCCTGCGTGGGACCACGACGCGCGGTGACAAGACCAAAAACCGAAAGCGCACTGGACGTTGGCTGGCTTGCTCGTGTGGGGTGGCGGAGAGCTGGGCTCATTGGAATTCATGAGGGGCCTCGCGCGAGCCGTAACGTCGCCGTCCGTCGTCGCTCGGCGTGGTAACGGTGTCGCTCGGCGCGGCGCGAGCCGTAACGTCGCCGTTCATCGCCGGGCAGACGGCACGGCAATGCTTTTCAGCCTGCGCCGCCCGCTTCCGCGCGGTGGCCCAATCAACCTCCGTGGAGGTTTGACCGTTGGTTGCACGCCCCGATGCGCCCACGTGGGGCACACGCGGGTGTCACGTGGGGCGGGTGGCTCGTGGTGGCTCAGCGAGGGTGGCTGGCGCCGGCTGGGGCGGGGGAATTGGGGTAGGCTCGCGCGATGTCCTGCGACGTGATCGTCATTGGCGGTGGACCGGCGGGGTCGACGGTGGCGACGCGGCTCGCGCAGGCGGGGCGCAAGGTTCTTGTGTTCGAGAAGGAGCGGTTTCCGCGGTTTCATATCGGGGAGTCGCTGTTGCCTTGCTCGATGCCGATGTTTCGGGAGCTCGGCGTCTTGCCGAAGCTCGAGGATGGGCGGTTTTTGCCGAAGTATGGGGCGGAGTTCGTGACGGCGGATGGGGCGCTGAAGCAGCGGTACGCGTTCGCGGATGGGCTCGTGCCGGGCGCGGGGTCGGCGTTCGAGGTCGATCGCGCGGAGCTCGACCAGGTGTTGCTCGAGCATGCGGTGGCGGCGGGCGCGCGGGTCGAAGAGGAGTCGACGGTGGTGCGCTTCGATTGCGATTTGGAGCGCGGCGTGGACGTGGTGGTGCGGGCGGCGGATGGGAGCGAGATGACGCACCACGCGGAGATGCTCGTCGATGCGAGCGGGCAGAGCGCGCTCTTGCCGTCGCGGCTCGGGTTGCGGGAGATGGAAGCTTCGCTGCGGAACTTTGCGGTGTTCTCGCATTTCGAGGGCGCGGACCGTGCGACAGGCGAGCGCGAAGGCGATATCAGCGTCGTGCTCGTGAACGAAGGCTGGTGGTGGGTGATCCCGCTGCGCGGGGATCGCACGAGCGTCGGGCTCGTGGGGCCGGCCAAGGGGCTCAAGGGGGAGAAGCCGGATGAGACGTTTTTCGCGGCGCGGATGCAGGCGACGCCGTACATCGCCGAGCGGTTTGCGCGCGCGCGGCGGGTGGCGCCCGTGCGCACGATTTCGGATTGGTCGTACAAGAGCCGCGCGCTCGCCGGGGATCGCTGGCTGCTTGTCGGCGACGCCGGGGCGTTCATCGATCCGGTGTTTTCGACGGGGGTGTACCTCGGCATGACGGGGGCCTTCGAGGCGGCGCGCGCCATCGACCAGGCCTTGCGCGAGCGGCGCTTCGAGCGGGCGCGCTTCGTGCCGTACGAGCGGAGCATGCGGGCGCTGGTCGGCACGTACACGGATTTCGTCAAAGGGTTTTACACGCCCGAGTTCGCCGAGCTGCTCCTGCATCCGAGCGACAAGTTCGCGCTGCGCGCCGCCGTGACGTCGATGCTCGCCGGTCACGGGACGAAGAGCTTCGGGATCAGCGTGCGCGTCGCGTTGTTCCATCTGCTCGTACGCGCGAACCGCAGCTTACCGCTCGTGCCACGGCTCGGCGATCGACGCGCCGCCCAACAAGGCTGAGCGATGCCGACGGCGCTCGTGACGGGCGGTAACCAGGGGCTCGGGTTCGAGACGGCCAAAGGGCTCGTGAAGCTCGGCTGGGACGTCATTCTGACGGCGCGGCGGGAGGCAGCGGGGCTCGAGGCGGCCAAAAAGCTCGGGAAAAGGGCGCGCTTCGTCGCGCTCGACGTCACGGACATGCAGAGCATCGACCGCGCCGCGCGCTCGCTCGCGGGGAACACGCTCGATGCGCTCGTGAACAACGCCGGCATCTCGCTCGACGGCTTCGACGGCACGGTCGCCGAGCGCACCATCGACACGAATTATCGTGGCGCCGCGCGAGTCACCGACATGCTGGGCGTGCTCTTGGCCCCGAGCGCGAACATCGTGATGGTCTCGAGCGGCATGGGCGAGCTCAGCGCCGTGTCGCCCGAGCTCCGGCAGCGGTTGCTCGCGCCGCTCCTCGATCGGTCGCTGCTCGACGCGTACGTGGACGACTTCATCGCGCGCGTGCGGGACGGGGCGCGCGAGCTCGGTGGGTTTCCTCGCAGTGCCTATCGGGTCTCGAAGATTGCGCTCAACGCGCTGACGCGGATCCTCGCGCGCTCGCTGCCGCGCGGGCAGCGCGTGAACGCGGTGTGCCCTGGCTGGGTGCGCACGCGCATGGGCGGCTCCGGAGCGAGCCGCAGCCTCGAGCGAGGCGCGAGCGGCATCGTGTGGGCGGCGACGCTCGGCGCCGGCGGTCCGACAGGCGGGTTTTTGCGCGACGGGCGCCCGATCGAGTGGTGAATCGACCGTCCCGCGCGCTCCGTGGTGATGCTTGCGGTCAGGAGCGTTGGTTTGCGTTCGGCGCGCGTTACGGGAGCTTCTTCGGCTCCGCGAGCGCGACCTGGCAATCGAGCGCGCCCAAAAACTCGACGAGCGCCTTGATCTCGTCGTCGGCGAGGTGGCGATCGCCGAGGAGTGGCGAGAGGTGCGCGTTCTTGAAGCCGCCGCCTGCCATGAAGCGAACGGCTTCTTCGAGCGTCGCCTTGGAGCCGTCGTGGAAGTACGGCGCGCTCTTCGAGACGTTGCGCAGCGTCGGTACCTTGAAGGCTGCGAAGCTCGCGTCGTCGTTCGTGACCTTCTTGCGGCCGACGTCGATTTCCTCTTCCTTCTTGCCCTCGATGCCGACGCCTGCGTTGAAATAGGTGCCGTCCGCCACGATGTAGGACGACGAGAAGAACGGGGGCGTGTGGCACGCGGTGCACTGGGCTTTGCCCATGAAGAGCTCGAGGCCCTTTTTCTGGTTGTCGTTCAGCTGCTTCTTGTCGCCCTTGGCGTAGCGGTCGAACGCCGTGTCGTTGCATACGAGGGTGCGCTCGTACGCGGAGAGCGCTTGGACGATCGTCTCGGGCGTCGCGCCCTTGCCCGGGAAGACCTTGTCGAACTGCTTCTTGTAGCCGGGGATCTTGCCGATCTCCGCGGCCTTCTTGTCCATGTTGTCTTTGCCGACGCCCATGTTGCCGCCGGCGAGCGCCGCCGTGCCCTGCTCCTCGAGCGTCTTCGAGCGGCCGTCCCAGTAGAGTCGTGGCAGGTAGCCGACGTTCCAGATCACGGGGCTGTGGCGCGTGAGCTTCTTCTCGCCGGCGCCGATGGCGAGCGGATCCTTGCCGCCGGTGCCGTCCTCGTTCTGGTGGCACGAGTAGCAGGCGCGCGATTTGTCGCCGCTCAGGCGCTTGTCGAAGAAGAGCTGGTGGCCGAGCTCCACCTTCTCGTCCGATTGCGGATTGTCGGCGGGGATCTTCACGGCGCCGAGATCGGACGGCAGGTTCATGTCGTCCGCCTTCGGGACCGCTTGCGCGGCGGCGGCGGCTTCGGCCGCGGCTGCGGCGGCCGAGGCCGACGATTGTGCCGCGGCGGTCGGCTCCGCGGGCTTCGCCGCTTGCTCCGACTTCTTTTCGCAGCCGAGAGCTGCACCCGTGATCGCTGCGAGAATGAGCCACCGCGTCATGCGGGCGAGCTTTCCACTCCTCGCCCGCGGCGGTCAATCGGCGTGAAATCAGGGCCGCATTGGCCGCACCGGAGCGCTTTTCAGCCTACGACGGGCGTTGACTGACCCTGGCCCAAACCAATGCGGGTGCTCCCCGCCGGGCGAAGCGTGCTTGGCTTGCTGCGTGGTGCCGGCTGCAACGTCGACGGCGGACGGGTCGTGGGGTGCCTCTCGCCGGGAAGGTGATTCCGACGCTTTTCTTTGTGGTTGTTTTCAGGGCCCCGGCCCCGAAAACGCGTTCTGTGAAGCGGGCATGGCCCGCGGCGGGTTCAGTTTTCTTCCAGCGCGGCGATGACGGCTTCGCCCATGCCCGCGGTGGACAGGGG
>DASUGE010000233.1:0-9758 GCA_036274215.1 Polyangiaceae bacterium
GGCACTACCGAAGCGGCTGCCGGGCTCGACATGCGGAAGGCCGGGGGGCGCGAGGGCGGCCTCCTCGACCCACTCCCCGCCGTACCAGCGAAAGACGAACACGACCGGGAGCGGTATCGGGGTTCCCGAGGGTGCGTCGCCGCTGTAACCCCCGGCTGGGCCCGGGGCTCCGACGGCAAGCGTGTCGCCGGAGAGCGCGACGGTCGTGCCGAAGTTCGCGTACTCCGTCGGGATCGCGGCCAGTACCTCGCTGGGCGTGCCTGGTGCGAAGGTCGGGCGACGCGTTTCGTTGCCGCTACTCCCGCCGGCGCCGGGCCCGGGTCCCGCGCCTCCGTTCTCGACCGGGCTCGCGCTCGTACCGCCCGAGCCCGCCTCGCCGTCGTGCGTTGCCTCGCGAGCGCCATGCCGGCTGCTTCGCCCGCCGCACCCTGCGAGCACCAGCAGCGCGGTGAGCAGCCACGGCTCGCACCGTCCGACCCTGCCTGTCCCGCCTCGTCGCCTCGCCGTCATCGCCCGAGCCCATTGTGCCCCCGCGCCTCCGCCTCGGCGAGACAAAGCGAGTAGGCGGTGAGAGACTTTGCCCAACGCCATGCGCTACCTCCACACCATGCTTCGAGTTCGCGACCTCGACGCCGCGCTCGACTTCTTCGTCGAGAAGCTCGGCCTCAAGGAAACACGCCGCAGCGTGAACGAGAAGGGTCGCTTCACGCTCGTTTTCCTGGGTAGCGGCGACCCGGGCGACTCCGCGGAGGTGGAGCTCACCTACAATTGGGACCAGGCCGACCCGTATCCGACGGGGCGCTTCTTCGGGCACCTTGCTTACGGGGTCGACGATATTTATGCGACTTGCGAGCGGCTTCGGACGGCCGGGGTCGCCATCTTGCGTCCGCCGCGAGACGGGCACATGGCTTTCATCAAGTCGCCCGACGGGCATTCCGTCGAGCTACTGCAACGGGGCCCAGCTCTGCCACCCACGGAGCCGTGGGCGTCGATGCAAAATCAAGGCAGCTGGTAGCTCGCTCCTACCGGCAGAGAGAGGGAAACATGGCGAACAGGACTCATCCACCCGCGCTCGCGCACGGCGAGCTTCACGAGCTCTTTCCAGACGTCTTCTTCCTGACAGGCACGATGCGCATGCCTGGGCCGGTGCCGATCCGGTTCAGTCGCAACATGACCGTGGTGCGTGACGGTGAGCGCCTCACGGTGATCAACTCCGTGCGCCTCGACGACGAGGGGCTCGACGCGCTCGACTCGCTCGGCCGTGTCACGGACGTGCTTCGGCTCGCGGGGTACCACGGTGTCGACGATCCTTTCTACAAGGAGCGCTACGGCGCGAAGGTCTGGACCGTGGCCGGTCAGCGCTACGCGTCGGGCTTCGATCAACGGGGGACGAGCTACCTCACGCCCGACGTCGAGATGACGCCCGGGACGGAGTTGCCGATCGAGGACGCCACGCTGCACGTGATCGCCGGCAATCCGCCCGAGGGCCTCGTGCTGCTCGAGCGCGCGGGCGGCGTGCTGATCGCGGGCGATGCGCTGCAGAACTGGCAAGCGGCGGACGAGTATTTCAGCTGGCCCGGGAAGGTGATGATGCGCAAAATGGGCTTCATTCGCCCCCACAACATCGGCCCGGCCTGGTTCAAGCAGTCGAAGCCCCCGATCGACGACGTGAAGGCGCTGCTCGAGATCGAGTTCGAGCACGTGCTGCCGGCCCACGGGGCGCCCGTCAGGGGCCGGGCTCGTGACAGCTACCGTCCCGGGATCGAAGCTCTCGCCTGACGGCGGCGCTTGGCCTCGTCGACGAGGCCCTTCAGCGCCTCGCGCGTGACGCCGAGGCGCTCGGCGGTGCGGCGCGCGAGCGAAGTCGTGGCCACTCCTCTCGTGAATCCGAAGGTCGGGGTCTGCGTTTCGTCGAGCTCGACCTGGAGGAACTCGAGGTGTGACAAGCTGCGATCGCTCGCGAGCCCCGCCGCGAAGTGGAGGAAGTGCGTCGTCACGATCGTCTGCGGCTCGAGCGCAGCGAGCTCCCGCAGCACGAGCGCGAAGATCTCCTCTGCTTCGGAGGGGTTCGTGCCGGAGCAGAGCTCGTCGACGATCACGAGGCTGCCCCAGGCGAGCCGCTCGAACAGCTTCCGAATGCGCAAAAGCTCCGTGCCGAGCCGCCCCTCGCGCGCGTCCGCGGTCGCTTCCTCCACGACCGAGACGAACAGCCCGGGACGCGCCGCGAGGGATGCGCTCCGCGCGGGCACGAAGAAGCCCGCCTGCGCGAGCAGCTGCGCGAGCCCAACGGCCTGCAGAAGCCGCGTCTTCCCGCCCGAGTTCGGCCCCGTGACGACGAGCTGCGCGCGGCCGCCGATCGTGAGATCGGTGGGTCGCGGCGGGCTCTCTTCGAGCAGGAGCAACGGATTGTACAGGCTCTCGAAGCGGGAGTCGGGGAGGGGAGCCGTCGGCTCGCTCGGAAACGCGACCTCCGGCAAGCAGACGGGAAGCCCCTTGCCGAGCGCGAAGTCTCTGAGCCCGAGCGCGGCGAGGTAGAATTCCACGTCGCGCCGCACCTGAAACAGCGCGATGAGCGGCTCCTCGATCCCGTCGAAGACGGTTTGCAGGAGCCGCCCGAGGAGCTCGTCCTCGCCGACGCGGTAGCCACGAAAGAGCAAGCGGAGCCGCATGAAGAAGCGGCCGATCGGACCGGCGTAGTAGCGATTCTGCGTGTTCTCCGTCGCGCGCAGGATTTCGAAGCCGCGCACGTGACCGTCACGCGCTACCCGCAGCCGCACGTCGACCGTCGCGAGGTGCCCCTCGTGGTCGAGCAGCTCGACGAGGTGCCGGTATGCGTCGCTCGCGCGAACGGCGGCGCCGAACGCGCCGAGCCGCGCGAGGGAGGACGTGGCTCCCGGCACGGCCTCCGCGACCGTATCGAAGGCTTGCCGGACCGCCCGCAGGATCTCGACGCGGCGGAAGGTATTCGCCGGATCTTTCGCGCGCGGCACGCCCTCGAGCATGCCGAAGAGCTCACTCAGTGCGGTCAGCACCGACTCGAGACCGTCGCGTAGCGCGGGCTTCTCGACGAGCTCGGCGAGCGCAGCGTGGCGGAGCGCGATCGTGTCGGCGTCGCCCGGGGGCAGCGTGAGCAGCGCGGCGAGACCCTGGCGCCGCTCTTTGGTGGTGCGTGGACCCTTGCGGAGCGGGAGGCAGCGCGCGACGAAATCGTCGACGAACAGATCCTTGGCGAAGCACTCGGGGACGAGCGTGGTCGGGGGTGCCGTCGTCTTGGCGAGCGCGCGCTCGAACGCATCCGAGCCGACGCCCGACGCGAAGGCGAACGTGAGCACCTGGCGAAGCTCGGCGACGGCGAGCCAAAGGCTCGGCTCCGGGTGGAGCAGATCGGGGATGGGGAGCAAGGCCTCGGGTCCGATCCGGTAGACCACGGACGATACCGAAAGTTCGGAGGCCTGCGGGCCGGTTTCACGGCGCGCGCCGCGCGGAGCGCTCCGTGCACGCTGTCGGGATGCGCTATCCTAGGACCTCATGCGCTTGCGCTTCTGCTTGATTCCCGGGCTTCTCGGAGCCCTGGCGGCTTCCGGTTGCGGCGGGGACGACGGTCCGGGCACCACCCCTGGGACGGATAGCCCTAGCGCGCAAACCGTCGACGGCTACTGCAACGACGCGACGCCCGACCTGATTGCCGCGGCCGGCGATCCGGAAATGGCGGTGGCTACCGTGGCCGAGGAGCCGGTTGCCGGCAGCCAGTGCAACGCCGTCATTCGGACCTACCCGATCGAATCGGCAAGCCACGTCCCCGTGTGCTCGGCGGTGACGTACGGGACGAACCCGCCCTCGTCGGGACACCACTACGGACTCTTTCCGGCGTTCAACACCTACGAGCACGCCATCCCGCGTGGCTTCTGGGTACACTCGCTCGAGCACGGCGGCGTAGTCATCACGTACTCGTGCACGGAATGCGCGAGTGAGGTCGCGCAGGCGGACCACCTCCGGAGGACGCAGCCCATCGAAGCGGCGTGCTGCCCGGGCGGCGACTGTGAAGGCGCCACCAACCGCATACTGCTCACGCCCGATCCCGGGATCCCCACGCGCTGGGCGGCGTCCGGCTGGGGCTTCACCCTCACGGCAGATTGCTTCGAGGCGGAGGTGTTCGAGTCCTTTGCGAGCCTGTATCGCGGGCAGGGGCCCGAACAGATTTGCGCCAATACCTACGCCACCGACGTGTCGCAGCCGGGTCCCGGCCTCTAGCCCGAGCCCGCCTGTTCGAGCTGTGCTACATCACCGGAACCGGTTCCATGTCCTGGCGTATCATCTTTCCCCTCGGTCTTCTGCTCACGGCGTGCGATAGCGCCGAGTCGTCGCTCTGCCCCCAGGGGCAGATCATCGAGAACGGCACCTGCACGGTCCCGACCAAGCTCCAACAGCTCGTGCGCGTGAGCACGGTGGGTTTCGTGCCCGGAAGCCCCAAGCGCGCGACGTACGCGGGCCCGGCATCCACGTTCGTGATCCACAGCGCCGACGACGGCTCCATCGTGTTCCCAACCGCGCCCGGTGCCGTAGGCCCGGCCGTCAACGCCTCCGATTCCGGCGAGGCGGAGACGCATGCCGTCGACTTCAGCGACCTGAACGTGCCGGGCGAGTACTACATCGAGGTTCAGAACGTCGGACTCTCGAGCACGTTCCGCATCGGCGACGACGTCTTCGTCGAGCCCTTCCAAGCCTCCATGCTCGGCATGTACGGCTGGCGCTGCGGGAGCGCGGTTTCGTTCGACTGGCAGGGGCTGACGTTCGGCCACGGCGCCTGTCACCTCGACGACGGCCCCGGCTCGGGCGGCTGGCACGACGCGGGCGACTACGGGAAATACACGAACAACGGCGCTTTTGCGCTCGGGATGATGCTCTTCGCCTGGGACCACTACCGCGCGAAGCTCGAAGGCATCACGCTGCCCATCCCCGAGCAGGACAACGGCATCCCCGACTACCTCGACGAGTGTCTGTACCAGGCGAAGTGGCTGCTCGGCATGCAGCTCGAGGACGGCAGCGCGTCCGACCGCATCACGTCCACGAACTTCGACGGTTTCGTGATGCCGGAGTCCTCGAGCGCCCCGCGCAACATGGCGCCCGCGAGCACGAAGGCGACCGCCGACATGGTCGCGGCGCTCGCGCACATGGCGCGCGTCGTGCGCGAGTTCGACGAAGAGCAAGCCGCCCGTTACGAGGAAGCGGCCAAGGCCGGCTGGGAATTCCTGGTCGCGAACCAGACGCCCATCCCGCCACCGAAGAGCGGGTTCACGGGCAGCTACGGGCTCGGCAATAACCCCGATCCCGACACCGACGATCGCGCCTGGGGCGCCGCCGAGCTTTGGGAAACCACGGGCGACCCGGACGTGCTCGCGGCCTTCGAGGTCTACGGCAAAGACCTGACGGTCAAGGACTACTTCGATTGGGACAACGTCGCGAACCTCGGCATCTATGCCTACCTCGGCAGCGAGCGCGAGGGCCGGAGCGACATGGTCGTCAATCGCCTGAAGGCGTCGCTCTCGCTCACGACGAGCTCCATGGTGACGAACGCCAACAACCACGCCTACGGCCGCAGCCTCGGCAACCAATACAACTGGGGCATCAACGGCACGATCGCGCGCACGACGATGGCGCTCATGCTCGCTTCACGCCTCGATCCCGACAACGCGCGCGCCGACGTCGACGCCGCGAGCCTGCAGCTCGACCACCTCTTCGGCCGCAACTACTACGGGCGCTCGTTCGCGACCGGCGTCGGCCTCAAGTCTCCCGAAAACCCCCACTACCGCCCCTCCGTCGCCGACACCGTCATCTCGCCGTGGCCCGGCCTTCTCGTCGGCGGCTCTTTCGCCCAAAATTCGATGATGGGCGCCGGCATGTACCCCGCCGATCAGTGGGTGGATGATTCGAATAATTTCCAGACCAACGAAGTGGCGATTAACTGGAATGCGCCGTTGATTTATGCGCTGGCTGCTTTCCTGCCGGAGCCGTGAGCTTTAGCCTCGAGCTTTCAGGTCTCTGGGATTCGGCTGCGCTTCGGCGCTTGGCGTCGATTCCCCCTGGCCCCCCCGGTTGCCGTCACTCGTTGACGGTTATTCTAACCATCTGCACCGGCTTGGTCGGCCTATCTCCGCCGTCCGTCGGCGTCTTCTCGATCTTCTTCACGACATCGAGGCCCTGCGTGATCTTGGCGAACACGGGGTGCTTCGACGCTCCGGGGGTGAACCAGTCGAGGTAGGAGTTGTGGACGGTGTTGATGAAGAACTGGCAGCTGCCGCTGTTGGGGCGGCCGGTGTTGGCCATCGAGAGGGTGCCGGGCTCGTTCGAGATCTTGGCGTCGGCGGGGTGCTCGTCCTCGATCGTGCCTTGGGGGCCGTTGCCCGTTCCGGCGCGCGGGCTTGCCGGGTCCTTGCTGTGGGGGCAGCCGAACTGGATCATGAACCCGTCGATGACGCGGTGGAAATGGAGGCCGTCGTAGAAGCCGCTCTTGGCGAGCTTGATGAAGTTCGCGGCCGTTTTCGGCATCTTGTCCGCGAAGATTTCGGCCGTAAAATCACCGAGCGAGGTGGAGAAGGTGGCAGTGGGGTTCGACATCGGGGAGAGACGCTAGAGCAGTGTGCGAGAAGTCGCAACCGCGCCTGGTCACGCGTTCGGGTGCGTCCAGCGCCGTCTAGCGCGGGTGAAATGCCCGGGCCTTCTGGGACGGACGAGAGCACCGAAATAGGCTAGCCTCGCCCCCTTCCGCTGATGATGCACCTTCTGAAAACCACCGATCTGACCGCTGGCGACCTCTCCTACCTCTTGCGTCGCTCGGCGAAGTTCAAATCCAAGCCGCTCGGCCGGCGCAGCGTCCTCTCGGGGGAGACCGTGTGCTGCTACTTCGCGAAGCCGTCGACCCGAACGCGCATCTCGTTCGAGACGGCCGTGGTGCACTTGGGTGGCACGCCGCTGTTCCTGGGCCCCAACGATCTGCAGCTCGGACGCGGCGAAACGCTCGAGGATACGGCGCGCATCATCAGCCGTTACTCGCGCGCGCTCGTGATTCGTACCTTTGCGGACGAGCACGTCGAGCGCCTGGCCCGCGCCGCCACCATTCCGGTCATCAACGCGCTCACCGACGGTCACCACCCTTGCCAGAGCGTCGCCGATCTGTTGACGGTGACCGAGCGCAAGGGCGCGCTCGACCGCCTCAAGTTCACGTACCTCGGCGACGGCAACAACGTCGCCGTGAGCCTGACTCAAGCCGTCGCGCTCGCCGGCGGCACCATGGCTCTCGGGTGCCCGGCCGGCTACGGCATGCCCGCCGGCGTCGTCGAGGAAGCACGCGCCCTCGCCGATCGCCACGGCGGCAAGGTCATCGTGACGGAGGATCCTGCGGAGGCTCTGCGCAACGCGGACGTCGTCTACACGGACGTGTGGCTGTCGATGGGTCACGCCGAGAGCGAGCGCGCCGAGCGCCATCGAGCCCTCGCGCCCTACCAGGTGAACGCCGCCGCCATGCGCCTCGCGAAGAGCGATGCGCTGTTCCTGCATTGTTTGCCCGCGCACCGCGGCGAAGAAGTGACTGCCGACGTGTGCGACGGCCCGCAATCGGTCATCTTCGATCAGGCCGAAAATCGCCTCTGGACGAGCATGGCCATCCTCTACGGCTTGCTCGAGGGCAAGCTCGAAGGCTCACCGAGCGCGGTGCGCTGAGCCGCCTTCGCCCGTTGCTCCACGGCGACGGCGCGCCCTACGGCACCTCGCGAATCACGACGCCCGCACCCGTGACGGTGGTGTCGCCGCTCGCGAGGAACGCCGGATTGTCGACGACGGCGCCGCCCTTGTTCTGAAGCACGCAGGAGGAGCGATGCGTGCGCCCACGGCCCTTGTAGCTGCAGTACGGCGCGCCACGCCATTCGACGGCGAGCTCCTTGTCGACCGTGAGGCTGACCTCCACCTCGTACTTACCCTCGGGCAGGCTGAAGTAGATGCGCCGCCCACCCTCGAGCGGCAGCGCTTCGGTCGCGACCGTGCGGACGACGCGGATCGGCAGCTTCTGCACCTTCGAGCCAGCCTGAACGGTGAGCTTGGTTTCGCCGACGACGAGCGGAGTGAGGGTGGTGCCGGACACGCCGAGCACGCGCGGGCTCTCGGCGGTCAAGGTGACGGGCACGTCGCCGAGCTCGGCCCCCGCCTTCGTCCGCGGATGCACCGCGAGCGCGACCGGCGGCTTTGACAGATCGAGCGGCGGCAGCTCGCCTACGTCGAGCACCTCTACTAGCCGGCAGCGCAGGGTTTCGTCGTCCTTCACGCCCACCACGCTCACGGATACCTTGGCGTCGCCCGTCTTCGAGCAGGTGAGGGTGCCGTCGGGCGTGATCGTCGCGACGCTCGGCGGTTCGACGGAAAACTCCATCTTTTCGTGGGAGACGCTGGACGAGCCCGCGCGGCGCACGTGCACGGTGGCGCGCGTCGGATCGCTCGAGAAGACGAGCTCCGGTAGCTCGAGACGCACTTGCTCGGGCGGAGTCCCTTGGCAGGCGGCGGCGAGCAGCACCGAACCGAGGCAAACCGAAGCGCGGGCCGAACCTGCGGCAGTCATCGAACCTGCTGTTAGCAGAGGCCGGCCGGGGCGAGAACGTCGAGTCTTCGCAGCGCCAAACGGCTGCGCCTACCGCTTCGAGGTAGCACTCTCGGCGCTCGCCCGTCGCGGCGCGTCCGGCGGCAGGCGGCGGGCGGGGAAGGCGAGACGCTGGGCCGGGGGAGCCGGACGCGGATGCGCGACCGGGATCAGGTACGCGTGGCCTTCGCGGATCAAGCTCTTCTTCAAGCGATTGGCGCGCTTGATCGATTCGACGCTCACGCCGTACTTCTTCGCGATCTTACCGAGCGTCTCGTTCTTCCTCACGCGGTGCGAGAGGTAGCTCTGAACCGGGGGCACGATGCCGCGCGCGACGAGCGCGCTATAGCTGCGGCGTGCCGTCTCCTGCGCGATCGGGTTGAAGAAGCGCACGTGAATGTGCGTCGCATGCCCGCGCGCGTGGCGGATGATGGCGCGCTGGCCCGAACCGCCGAACAGCCCCTCCACCCACGTGCGATCTTCGCCGCTCTCGAGCGCGTAGTCCTTGAGCAGCGCTTGAATCGAGTGATCGATGAAGATCAGATCGACGTCCGTCTCCGTGACGAGCGCGCGCACGAACGCCCAATTTCGCGGCAAATCGAGGTTTTGCGCGTTCCCGCGCCGGTACCAGCGCTGCTCGCCCCGGTAGAAGTAGCCGATGTCGAGATCGCGGCCCGCCTGGTGGCTCACGTGGGGCGAGATCGGGCCGCCGCGCTCGGCGCTGATGTCGCCGAGCGGTAGCGGGGGAGTTCCTGGGATCGTGGCGTGCACCTTCGTGAGCGCGGCGTCGAGGTAGCCGAGCGTCTCGTCGGTGCCCCACGCCGTGCCCGGCGCGACGGGCACGTAGAGCTCGTTCTTCTGCGCGTTGCGACCGTTCACGAGCATCCCGGCGCTCGGCGTCCCCACCGACATCGGGCCGAGCGTCGCGATGTGCGTCGCGACCGCGCTCGCGATCTCCTGGTCGCTCAGGCCGTCGAGTGGGTGCGGTCGGGCGACGCCCGTGACCGCCTCGCTGTCGGCTTCTTCGCTGCCGTCGTCGGGCTCCTCTGCCTCGTCGCTCGAATCCTCGGAGTCGACGTGCTCGGCCTCGGCCGCTTCCGGCACGGCGGCGCTCATCGCGGGCAGATCTTCGCCC
>DASUGE010000234.1:0-9512 GCA_036274215.1 Polyangiaceae bacterium
GTCTTCACGGCGTCGGCGTTCATCTTGGTCGCGCCGATCGCGGTCGCCGTTTCCTCGCTGCACTGCGCCGTGGCCACCACGCCGCCCGTGTCGCTGAGGAGCGCCTTCCACGCCTCGAGCTTCTGCTTGTCTTCCATGCTCATGTCCTGACGCTCGAGGGTCTCGAGGTCAGTCTTGACCAGGTCGATCACGCTCTTGCCGCGCAGCGACGCGTAGGTGTCCATGTTCATCGGCTGGCCGCTCGTGAACAGACCCGTGAGGGCGCTGTACACCTGCGTCGGCGTCCCGAGGCCCGGGTACGCCGTCGTCTTGGCGGAGTACGAGATAGCGGACTGCGGGCTGTCGTTGCCGTTGCCGACGCGGATGAACAGCGGCGTGCCGTCCGGGCTCAGCTGCTTCGCGACGACGTGATCCAACGAGGGCCCGATGGGCTTCGCGTTGAACTTCGTCGCCGAGTCGAAGCTGAACGGATCGTCGCTGTTCGGGGTGACCGGCTGGCAGGTGAGCGCCGAGCCGGCGACCTGCGTGTGCGGGTCGTTGCCCTGCCCGCGCTTCATGTTCGACGTCCACTCGTTCATCGAGCGGATGCCGCGCGGGAGGAGCAGCTTGTCCACGAACGGCGAGAGCGGCTTCAACGTCGTCGCGTCGAGGTCCGCCGCCGTCAGTGCGCCGTGCGACAGCTTCGGGAAGAACTTCGTCGTGAGGCAACCATAATGCGTGAACATGATGATTAGCCGCTTCGGCGCAGCCGCCGCCTGAGCACCCACGGAGCGAGCTGCGCCGAGGGTGCTGAGGAACGGAGCAGCCACGCAGGCTCCACCGAGGCCCCGGAGGAAGATTCTACGATTCAATTGCTTGGTCATGTTCGAATTTCCTCAGCTTTCACGGAGTTGCGCGCGTTCGCATCCGGAAGGCATCCGTTTGCGTGAGGTCCGCGAGTAGATCGAGAACGCTGTATCCGTCCGTAGACAGGTTCATGTCGAGCTGGTCGACCGAGCAGGCGTCTTGGTTGTTCGGCTGGCGACCCGTCGCGAAGGCGACCCACTTCTCTGCGTACATGTGCTGAGCCTTCGGCGTGGTGCCGATGGCCTGCATGAGCTCGAGAGGCGTGCTCATTTCCTTGGTGATGTCGTTGCCCATGTCGTCGCTGCCGAGGACGACCGTGGTCTTCGTGTCGATCGCGCCGCCACGCGGGTCGGTCGTCTGCCACTTGCCGATCGAGTCGAAGTTCTCGAGCAGGAAGCCGGGCGGGTTCACGTACGGAATGTGGCAGCCCTTGCAGGCTTCTTGGCTGCTCGTGAGCTTCTCGACGTACTCACGCTCCGTGGAGAAGTCGCCCATGACGGTGAGCTTCGTGTTGTCCGCGTTCGGCGGGCCGGGGTCGGCGCCGATCATGTTCACCGTGACGTAGGCGCCGCGGAGGATCGGGCTCGTCGAGGAGCCGTGCGCGAACGAGCTCAAGAACCCGATGCGGGTCATGAAGCCGGGGCGCTGGTTCTTGTCGAGCTCGACGCGCTTGAGGGTCGCGTCGAAGCCGGCCGGATCGAGGCCGTAGATGGGCGCGGTCTGGTTGTTGACGAACGCAACCGGGCTCAGGAAGAGGTCCTTGAACGAGCCGCCGCTGAACGCCACGTCCTCGAAGAACATTTCGATCTCTTGGCGGTACGTCGGCTTGAGAGACCCCTGATAGAGCGGGTTCGACGTGTGATCCGTCTTCCACCAGTGTGAGTTCGAGGTGTTGTTGTCGAGCGCGAAGTTCACGCGGTGGAACTGCGCCACCATCGGACCCGTCTTCTCGCGGATGGCGATCATGCGCTGCGCCTGAGCGAGGATCTCCTCCTTCGTGCCGAGAGCCTTGTTGTCGGCCGCCGTCTGGAGGTCGGCGTCCGGCACGGAGTTCCAGAGGAGGAACGAGAGGCGAGCCGCGACTTCGTACGGCGAGAGCTTGAAGACCTCGTTCTCCTTCTGCGTCGCGTCGAGCTCCGGGATGAGGAGGAAGGACGGCGACACGAGGAACGTGTAGAGCGCCGCCTCGGCGATCTCGTCCGACGTGCCCTGCGGCGTAATGCTGCTGAGCTTGGTCGCGATGTTCGTCGCTTCGGTGTCCGTGACCGGGCGGCGGAACGCCTTGCGACCGAAGTCCTTCACCGCTTGCGTGAGGCACGTCGCCTGCGTCGCGTCACAGTTGATGAACTTGGCCTTGTTCGGGCCCGTGATGACCGTGTGGGCGATCTGGCCGCCGATGTCCTGGTAGAGGCGCCAGGCGTCGGAGATCATCGCGCCGTCGAAGTCCGGCAACAAGTCGGTCGACGGCGGGTTGCCGTCCGCGAGAGTCGTGACGCCGAGGAGGTCGCGAACGACTGCGTCGTACATGCGGTTGAGCAGGCGCGGCACCTGCGTCGTGTTCGGGATGCCCGGCTGGCAGCTCACGGGACCGCCGCTCGCGCCCGAGGTACCGCTCGTGCCCGACGTGCCGCTCGTACCGGAGGTACCGCTCGTGCCCGAGGTGCCGCTCGTGCCCGAAGTGCCGCTCGTCCCCGACGAGCCACCCTTGTTGGTGTTGCCGCTCGTGCCAGACGAGCCGCCTTGACCAGTGGTTCCCCCGGCGGGTCCCGATGTGGAGCCGGCATTTGCGCCACCGCCCGGCTTGATGTCCGAGCCACATGCGGTGATCGCAGCGGCCAGCGCTCCCAGAGCGACCAAATATCGCTTTTTAATCATGGTGAGACCTCTCGACGAACGGAGCCCCGTTCAGTGAGTGTTCTGACGCCTAAAGTGGAAACCAAAAAGACGAGTTGTTTCACGCTCGTCTGCGTAGTTTTGGTGGTGCCGGTGAGAAAAACTGCACCCACAACAAATAACCAATAAATTCAGGGTGTTATCCTGATTTAGCGAGGGGTGAGTCATGCCGCCAAATGCCGTGTAATCCCGCATCAACCGATTTGCCGACATCGCTCTTCACCGAACCGATCGACGCGATGAAACCCGTAGGACAAGCTCAGCCGCTCAAGGAATGCCCGAGCCCGGCTTTTTGTATTGACTCGCGCGAAATGACTCGAGATTGCGGGTGAGGCCGTCCTCCCCGCGTGTTTTTTTGCATGGATCATCCGTCGCCGTCGGCATGACGCTGGTGTTCGCGGGCGCCAGCGGCGACTTCGTCAACCGACATCCCGGCATGAAGGTGCTCGCGCTGAGCTTCCTCCTGCTGAGCGGAGTGATGCTCGTCGCCGACGGCATGGGCGTGCACGTCGGCAAGGGCTACATCTACTTCGCGATGCCCTTCTCGTTCGTGCTCGAGCTCCTCAACGTGCGCCGCCGGCGCGCGCGGGGCGTCAGTCGAGCAGCTTCTGGGCCCGCTTCTTCGGACGTTTGAGCGCGAGGCGCTCCGCGATCTCGCCCGCGAGGTTGTCGAACAGGAACGCGACCGGTGGCGGCGCATCCTCGTCGAGCTGGCGGAGCGGCACCCCTTGCTCGGTCGCTTCGAGAAACGCGGGGTGGCGCGGGATCGTGGTGTCGAAGAGCCAGGCGGCGGGTAGGTTCAGGAGCGCGCCCTGAAAGACGCCGAGCGACGCCTGGTGACGCGTCTGCAGCATGTTGAGCGCGACGCCGAGCACCTCGGGCCGCCTCCCCTCGGGCAAGGACTCGAGGCCTTCACTGAAGCGCTGGAAGGAGCGCGACGCGAGCACTTCCGCCTGCAGCACGCCCACGACGTGCGTGGCGCCGCGCATGATCGCGCGCGTCGTCCCGAACATGCCGGCCGGAGTATCGACGATCACGATCTCCGCCCGCTCGGCGAGCGCGCCGAGCAGCTCGACCCAGCGCTCGTGCGGATCGCGACTCACGAGGTCTACGTCGGGCAGCGTCGGACCGACGGCGGGGAGCAGCTTGAGCCGCGGCATGACGGTCGCGATCAACGCTTCGGCGATGCTCGCTCGGCCTGCGACGATGTCGAGAGCGCCCGCCTTCGCACGCTCGCGCGCGTCGATCGCGGAGAGCACGTCGCCGTTCACGTCGCCGTCCACGAGGATCACCGAGTGGCCGCGCCGCGCGAGACTGAGCGCGGTGTTGAGCGCGAGGGTGCTCTTGCCCGAGCCGCCCTTCGGGCTCACGAACGCGACGATGCGCGGGGAGCCGGTGAGGCGAACGGGCGTGGGCGGGCGAGTGCCAAAGCGTGCCGGCGCCGCGTCGGGCACGGCAGGCGGCGGAACCGAGCTCGCCACCGGGACACCCGGGGGAGGAGGGGCGACCCCGGGCGTCGTCGGGTGCTCCTGAATCAGGTCCTCGAGCGGTCGCTCCGAGCGCGTGCCGGAGCGCTCCGCCGCAGCGTCCATCAAGAGGGTGTCGAGACGTCCGAGCGGCTCCGGCAGGTCCGGCGGCGTGTCTTGGCGGAACACGAAGAAGTCTCCGACCTTCGAGCGGAACAGGTTCTTGAAGGCGTCGTGGCCCTGTCGTTCGTCGGAGTGCGCGCTCACCACGTGGCCGCTCTTCACGAAGATCATGCCGCTGTGTCCGTCGCCGAGCGAGAGCTCGACCCCGGTGTATTGGCGACCCAGGCCGACGACCTGGAGCACCTCGGCGAGATCGAACTCGCCGAGGCTGCCCTGCATCACGCCGATTTTCACGACGGCTCCTCGGCGCCGAGACGCGCCTCGTCGATGCCGGCTTCCGAGAGGTGCACGAGCAACGCCTCCTCGCCCTGATGTTCCGCCGCGGGTGCGCCGTTCAGCGCGCCCTCGCGATCCACCGTCGCGGCGCCGAGGCGCATCGTCGAGGCGAGCAGCGTGTAGAGCCGCGTCCATGCCGCGCGCACGTCCGGCGTGAACGCCTCGCCGAGGCCGTAGTCGAGCGTCCAGAGGAGCGCTTCGGCCACGACTGCGTAGGATTCCGCGGGGATGCGGTAGAGGTCGGTGTGGCGGCGTCCGAGCGCCAGGACGACGAGCATCAGATCCTGCTCGGGCGGCACGTCGTCCTTCCACTGCGCGTCGGTGAAATCGAGCGACTTCACGATGAAGGCGAGCATGCGCAGGAGTTTGCGTTTCTGGCTCGCGATGTCGTCCTTGAACAGCGCGCGGTACTCCGGCCGGAGCTCGAAGAGGCGCTTGTAGAACAGGTCGGCCGCCGTATCGGCGATCGGAACGACGAGACGAAAGCTCTTACGAACGGCGTGACGATCGGTTTCCGTGAGCATCGGTCCTTCTCGGGTTTCAGGCCTTCGCCGGTTGCATCAGCGACGCGATCGCGGCGTAGGCGTCGGTCCAGGCGGCTGCCAGCTCGGGCGTCCATGCGTCCCCGGCTACCCCCGCCAATGTTTCGAGAAGGCTCGCGCCAACCCACCCGTACATTTCCGGCCTTACACCGTAGCCGGTGTGTTTTGCCCCGAGCGCCCCGAGCTGGCTCGAGAGCCACGGGCCGTCGTCCAAGTGATCGATGACGGCGACGAGCATGTCCCTCAGCATCCGCTGCTGGTCCGCGCCCGAGCGCGACGAGAACAGGGGTTTCGCTTCGGGATGGTTCTTGAAGAGGATGTCGTAGAAGCGGCGCGTCACTTCGGGCTCACGCTCGACGACGAAGGCGAAGCTCGATCGCAAGAGTTCTACGTTGAGTGCCATCGGTCCTCCTGCCGCCTGTCCCTGGCGGTTCGTATGGGGTCGCGCCTGTCCCGAGCGCGCGAACTCGAAGTATACTAGCATCGGCACGCGCCGGTCGAGGAGACCGGAGCAAACAGCGAGGGGGCTCGCCCCTTGCGCGCGCCTAAACGCGTGTGGCTAGCCGAAACGAAGGAAGGCTCGGTCGTCCTGTCCCTAGGTCCCGGTTCCGTCCCGCCCCCCGCCCAGGCGCGTGCGCCGGGCATCCGGCGCTACCTGCTCGCCTTCCTGAGCGTGCTCACGGCGATTCCGGTCCTGTGGCTCGGGCAGAGCTACGCCACGCACACGGCCGATAGCGATCGACGCGGACACGACCAGGCGCTCACGTCGCTCGCGCGCGGCGTCGCGCGGCAGCTCGACATGATGCTCGAGACCCGCTGCCGCGATCTCGAGGTCCTCGCGGGCAGCCTCCAGGTGCTCGGCGAGCTCGACGGACCGCGCGTTCAGACGCTGATGAGCGAGCACCTCGAGCGCTCTCGGTACTTCACGGGAACGTACGTGGCGGACGCCGCGGGCAACTCGCTCGTGCGCGCGCCGTCGCAGAACCCCGACGGCTCACCCGCGCAGCCGGGCAACTATCGCGACCGCGACTACTACCAAGAGCTCGTGCGGACGCAGCGCACCTCGATTTCGAGGGTGCAGCTCGGGCGCGTCACGCACGCGGTGAACATCCAGATCGCGTCGCCCGTCTTTTCGTCCGAGCGCAGGCTCGTCGGGTACGTGGAGGGCTCCGTCGAGCTCGATACCTTCGCGGCCCTGGTCCGCAACGCCGCGGCGCAGCTCGGGGGCAGCCGCGTGGTCGTCCTGGATTCGAGCTCCCGCGTGGTCGCTGACTCGAGCGCTTCGGATCACGCCGGCATCGAGCGGCTCTCCTCGGCGCCGGTGTTCGCGCGCGCCCCGAGTCGCCCGCTTCTCACGTCGGAGCGCGACGAGCACGACGAGGTGATGCGTGCCGCGCTCGAGCCGGGGGGCTCGCTCTTGCCGCGCTGGCGCGTCGTGGCCGCCGAGTCGCAGCAGCGCATCGACGAGAACGCCCGGCGCACCCGCGACCAGACCTGGGCCACGGCGGCGGCGCTGTGGCTCGTGGTGTTCCTGTTCGCCGTGGCCGTCACCGATCGCTTCGGCCGAAGGCTCGCCGAGCTCGCCGCCACGGTGAGCGCGATCGGGCGGGGCGACTTCGAGCGCCGCGCGAAGCCGTCCGGCCGCTGGGAGCCGCGGGAGTTCGCCGTCCTAAACACGCAAATCGGCGCCATGGCGGAGCGCCTCGCCCACCAGCGCCGGGAGCTGGAGATCGCCGTCCGCGACCGCACGGCGGAGCTCGCGCAAGTGAACGAGCGGCTCACGATCCTGGTCGATGCGCTCGAGCGCGCCGACGACGGCATCGAGATCACCGGGCCCGACGCGCGCTTCATCTACGTGAACCCCGCCTATCAACGCATCACGGGCTACAGCGCCGCGGAGCTCGTCGGCAAGACGCCCGCCATGCTCCGGTCGGAGGCTCACGATGCCGGCTTCTACGACGCGATCTGGCAGCGGGTGAGCTCGGGCCAGGTGTACTCCGGGGTGCTCGTGGGCCGCCGCAAAGACGGCACCCATTTCGATCAAGAGCTCACGGTCTGGCCGATCGTGGAGCGCTCCGGCGCCATCACTCATTTCGTGGGACTGCGCCGTGACGTCACCGAGCGCCGCCGTACGGAGCACGCGCTCCGCGTGAGCGAGCGCATGGCATCCGTCGGCACCCTGGCCGCCGGCGTCGCCCACGAGATCAACAACCCCCTCACCTACGTGCTGCTCAACCTGAACTACCTGCGCGATCAGGTCGTGGAAGCTCGGCTCGGCGGGCGCGCGAACGGCGAGCGGATGGAGCTCGCCGTCGACCGGGCGCTCGAGGGGGCCGAGCGCGTCAGCGCCATCGTGAAGGATCTTCGGACGCTGTCGCGCCCGGACGATCGCAGCATCAAGCCGCTGCAGCCGTGCGCGCTGGTCGCTTCGGCGCTGCGCATGGTCGGCAACGACATCCGGCACAAGGCGACGCTCGTCGAGGACATCCAGCCGGTCCCCTGCGTGCTCGGCAACGAAGCGCAGCTCAGCCAGGTATTTTTGAACCTGCTCGTGAACGCCCTGCAATCGCTCGAGGACGCAACGGCGCGGCCCGCGGAAATTGGCGTCCGGACGAGCACCGACGAGCAAGGGCGCGTCGTCGTCGAGGTCACCGACACCGGCTGCGGCATCCCGCGCGAGCACCTGCACCGCATCTTCGACCCGTTCTTCACGACCAAGCCCGTGGGTCTCGGCACGGGCATCGGCCTCGCGCTCTGCCACAGCACGGTGAAGGCCATGAACGGCGAGATCCTCGTCGAAAGCACGGTCGGCGCGGGCTCGCGCTTCCGCGTCGTCCTGCCGAGCCTCCCGGACGACGTCGCTTTCACGCCCTCCGAGCCGATTTCGACGCAGACCGCACGCCGCACGCTGCCCCCACAACGCGTGCTCGTGATGGATGACGATCGCGCCGTCGGCGAAGCGTTGCGGCAGGGACTCGGGCAGCACGACGTGACGGTGGTCGGCTCCGCCGAGGCGGGGTTGAAGGCGGTAGAGGCTGGAACCTACAATCTGATTCTGTGCGACGTCATGATGCCGGTCATGACGGGCATCGACTTCTACCAGCGACTTTCCGAGGTCGATCCGGGTCAGCTCGACCGCGTCGTGTTCATCACGGGCGGCGTCTTGACCGATTCCGCGCGCAGCTTCCTCGATCGGCACGCCGTGTCTTGCCTCGAGAAGCCGGTCAGCATCGAGCAGCTACAAGCCGTGGTCGCGCGCTTCGCCGGCGACGCGAAGTCGGCTCGCGAAGCGCCGCGGGCCGAGCGCCTGGCGTGATAGAGAAGCCCGGGCGTATGCAAAACCCTGCGGCACCCGCCACGAACGCGGCCTGGGCGGAGCTCATTCAGCTGGTCCCGATCGTGACCCTCGCCCTGCCCTTCATCGTGAGTGGCAAGGTGGATCTCTCGCGCGCGGGCAGCGGGCTCGTCGTCGGCGCGCTGCTCACTCTCCCGGTCTCGGCGCTCGTGCTCTCCAAGCGGGCGGCGCTGAATCCGATTCTCGTCGGCACGGGCCTTTGGCTCTGGACGGGCGCATTGGCGTTCGGCGTGCCCATTCCGCCGCTGCGCGAAGCGCTGGTCGAGGCGCAGGGCTTCGGTTTGTTCGCCTTCGTCGCGCTGATCGGCGCCGTGACCCTCGCGCTGTCGCCGCAGGGATTCATCGGCTGCCGGCACCCCGATGCGCGCTTCGTTCGCAAGGCGTCGCTCGGCCTGTTCGCGCTCGCGCTCGTCGCGCTCGGCTGGTCCTTCCTCTTTCGTCACGACATCCGCGCCGGCGGCGGCTTGCCCTTCATCGTCCTCAACGTCGTGCGTCGCGCCGTCATCCTGCGTGCACCGCCGGCGGAACGCACGGAAGCTTCGGCGCTACGCGGCGGCGCGCCCGAGCTCTGAGCGGAGGCCGTCGCTACTGCGCCGCGAATACGAACGGCACGTTGACCGTGGTCGTGCCGCCCGTGGCGGGAAATTGCCACGCACGAACGCGGCCGCCGATGCAGCCCGCGAGGCCCGGGTAGCCACGCGGGTCGCCGTTGGTGGTCACGTTTTGCACGCTGCCCGTCGGGCCGACGGTGATCGTCACCATGACGCGCGCGCTGGTCGGCGCGCTGGGATCGCGTGCGTCGAGGGCCGGCTGCCAGCAGCTCCGCTTCACGCTGCCCGTGTAGCGCGCGACCGTGCTCTGGGTCTGCGCCGCATCGAGCTGGCCGCCCCCGGAGGCGGGGCCGCTGCCCGGGCCGCTCGCCGTCACGCCGGGACCGCTCGGGCCGAGCCC
>DASUGE010000235.1:0-3376 GCA_036274215.1 Polyangiaceae bacterium
GCGACGATTGGCTTCAGGTGATCGAAGCGATCACGCGCCGCGGAATGCTCGCCAATCTCACGACGGGCGGCCGGGGGATGACGCCCGAGCGGGCGCGCGCCGCGTTCGACGCAGGCTTGCGTGATGCGGGGATTTCCATCGACGGGCTCGAGGCGACGCACGATCGGCTGCGCGGTGTTCCCGGCTCCTTTCGAGCAGCGCTCGAGGCGATGGATAACCTCCGCGCCGCCGGCGTTCGCGTGAACAACAACTCGCAGATCAACCGGCTCACGCTGCCGGATTTACCGGGGCTGCTCGACGTGCTGATCGAGCACGGCTCGCGCGGCTGGCAGCTCAACGTGACGGTGCCGATGGGCCGCGCCGTCGACGAGCCGGACGTGCTGCTCCAGCCGTACGACCTCTTGCAGCTATTTCCACTCCTTCCGAAGCTCACGGCGCGCGCCGGCGAGGCCGGGCTCGTGATTTGGCGCGGCAACACGCTCGGCTACTTCGGGCCGTACGAGACGCTCATCGCGCCGTGGATGCCCGATCAGCACGCGGCGGGCTGCGGCGCGGGGACGACGATCATGGGCATCGAGGCCGACGGCACGGTGAAGGGGTGTCCGTCGCTCCGCACCGAGAAGTGGGGCTCGGGCAACGTGCGCGACGTGCCGCTCGTGGACATTTGGGAGCGCGGCGGCCCCGTGCGCTACACGCGCGATCGCACGGTCGAGGATTTGTGGGGCTTTTGCCGGACTTGCTACTACGCCGACACCTGCCGCTCGGGCTGCAGCTGGATGGGGGACTCGCTGCTCGGCAAGCCGGGCAACAATCCGTACTGCCACCATCGTGCGCTCGAGCTCGAGCGCGCGGGCAAGCGCGAGCGCGTCGAGCGCGTCGCGGAAGCGCCGGGCCTGCCCTTCGATGCCGGGCGCTTTCGTCTCGTTCTCGAAGACATCGAATCCGGGGCGAGCACCTCGGTCACGGAGCCAGCACCATGAGCCAGCAACGCTTCCTTCCTTGCCATGATTGCAATCGCCACGTTCTCGCGCGCGCAGCGGAGTGTCCGTTTTGCGGCGTCAAGCTCGATGCCCGAGCGCGCGCTGCAGCGCCGATCCTGTTCCAGCCGCGCATGAGTCGAGCGACGCTGATCGTCTTCGGCGCGACGCTCGCGAGCAGCATGGGAACGGCCTGTGCCGGCGCCGCAGACGACGACGCTTCGAGCTCGGGGACGGGCGGGAGCGCCACGGCCGCGACGACGGGTGGTGACGGAACGAGCGGCTCGTCCGGCGCCACGAACGGACACGGCGGCAACGACGGCATGGCCGGCAACGGTGTTGCGGGCACCATTTCGTCCGCGGGCCGCGTTTACAACGGGTCAGGCGGATCGTACGGCTCATTCCCCGCGACGGGTGGCGGGTTCACGGCGGGGAGCGGCGGATTCATGGCCGGCAGCAGCGGCGCGGCGCAGGGCGGCAAGGCGGGCGCAGCGGACAACGGCGGGAGGTCGGGCGCGCCCGAAGGCGGCGCCGCGGGTCACGCGGGAAGCGGCATGGCCGGCGCTCAGTCCGGTGTCGGCGGCGAACGCGAGCTGGCCGGACAGGGCGGGCGCGGCGGAATGAGTGGTCGAGGCGGACAGAGCGGAGCGGACACGTAAGACCTGCCGGCGAGCGGCGCAGACGTACCGCCGACTAGCGGCTCGGTCGTCGTCTCGCCGCCGAGCGCACGCGTCGCCGTTGCCGGAGTGCGAAGAGCGCGGCAAAAAGCACGAGAACGCGAGTGTTTTCGTTTGGAGTGCGCCCGTTCGCGGCGAGCGCGCAGCTCGAAGCACTGTGAGTCATCGTGGTAGTGCCGCCATCGGCAGCGGGAGCGGTACCGCCCTGCGCGCCATTTCCGGTGCCGCCCTGCGCGGGGTTCGCGCTGCCGCCGGTGCCTCCGACGGCGCCGGTACCGTTGAGCCGCGCTTGATATTCGGCCTGCTCGCGAGTGAGGCCGAGCGCCATGTACCCTTCGAGCACGTCGCCGAACCAGCGCACCTCCGGATAGAACGGGCAATACGACGGCGAGGTGGCGGTGTGCAGGTTGTCGCCACACGGCCCGCTCGTGGCGATCACGGCGCCGTTTTCCAATGGCTCGATCGCCGGCTCGGCACCCGGCACACAGCGCGGCTCGGAGTCGAAGGTCGCGTCCGTGAACGGCGAGCTGACGTGCCAGTAGGCGCAGTACTCCGGAGCGCAGAGCCACTGCGCCGCGCGCACCTCCGTGGCCCCGGCCTGCGGGACCGGCGCGAGCTCGTTGGGCGGGGCTGGGCTCGCGCTGACGACGAGCTCGTGCACGAGATAGGCGCTGGGCGGCGCGGGCGGGACAGGGACGACCAGCTCCAGGGTCACGGCGCTCCCCCAGCAGGCGAAACAGTGCGCGGGATCGGCACAGCCCGACGTGTCGCTCGCTTCGCAACAGGACGGCTGCGTCGGCGTGCGCCTAAAGTCGAGGGTGAGCGACTCGACCTCGGGCACTGCGTCCTTCACGCGCTCCGGAAGCGGCTTGTCGGCGACGACGAAATCGTACGCCGCCATCAGGTGCGCATACGGCGCGCAGTCCGGCGAGTTCTGCACGTCGATTTCCATGTGGTAACGCGCGCCGGCCACGAGCGGCCGACTGCTGATCCATTGCGGGTACAGGGCTACTTCCCCGGTGCCGATGCGACCGTTCCAGGTGGTGACATAGCCGGGCAGGGACTCCCCCGCGGCGTCGTAGACCTGCACGACGATCGGGGGTGTGGCGAGACTACCGGAGCCGGGCAGGGACTCTCCGGGCTGCGCCGTGTACGGCAAGAGCACCTTGCCCTCGATGGGAACCCCGTCGAGAAAGGGCGTGATGGACGGCTCGTCGACCCACAGCTCGCACGACGGGCGCTGGGGCACGACCGCCTGCGCGCTCGGTGCGAGCGTGAGTGCGAGTGCGAAGCCAAGAACGGCGCCTCGCACACCTGACCTCACCATGAGGCTAGTCTAGCACTCGAGGCCCCGGAAACGACCTCAGTCGAAGCCTACTGCGCCGCTTGCCGCCCAGCGTGCGCGCGTCGCCACACCGGCTCCTGCTGCTGCTCGAGCTTCGCCGTCGCGCGGCGCTTGCCCATGAGCAGACTTTCCCACTGCCAGCGCCGGAGAAACGCGCGAAATTCCGCGTCGTCGTAGCGCGGGGTCTGCGCGAGCATGCTCCGCACGTACCCCATCCACATGCCGAGCCCGCCGACCACGAGGGGCGGCCGTGTCATGCGGTAAAGGGCGCTGACCGTCATGTAGGGAAGGCTCGTGCCCATGAACCATTGGCCGCGTCCGTGGCGATCGCGGCCCGTCAGAATGCCCTCGTGGCTCGAGCCCATGGGGCGGAGGTG
>DASUGE010000236.1:0-3053 GCA_036274215.1 Polyangiaceae bacterium
CTTCCCGATAGCGAGCGCCGCGCGGTCGTGGCCGCCGCGGAAAAAGCGGCTGCCAAAGCTCATCGCGATGTGGTCGCATCCTGGCAGACGATCCGGGCGGCGATCGGTGTCGTGAAGGGCCAGGCCGCCGACGCGATCGAAGACACAGCCCGCCTCTACGATGGCTGAGGTCGTTCTTGACGCTAACGTCATCGTCGCGCTCCTGTACGCATCTGACGCGCAGCACCAACGGGCGCAAGCGCTCGTCGATCGGCTGGAACGGGAGCAGCATACGGTCGTGCTGGTGGACTTCCTCATCTTCGAGGCGTTGTCCGTGCTCTGCCGACGCGCGACGGAGCGCAAGACGAGTCCACCCGATCTTCAAGCGGCTATCGCGCTCATACGGAGCTGGTTCGACGGCGGGGAGGTTCGGTTCCTGGCGCGAGAGTCCGAGCGGCTCGCTGGGGACGTGCTCGATGTCATCGCCGAGAGCGGCGGCGCGCTGAACGCAAACGACGCGCTGCTGGTCGTCCTCGAGCGGGAGGGCGCGATCGAAAACTTTGCGAGCTTCGACTCGGGCTTCGACAACGTCGAAGGCTTCCGGCGAATCTCCTAGGCCTGCATCAGACGAAGCCGGGCGGTGCATCCCGCGATGCACCGACAAGACTGGCGTCCCCAACGGGATTCGAACCCGTGTTACAGCCTTGAAAGGGCCGTGTCCTGGGCCGGCTAGACGATGGGGACCGGACGAGGGGCGCGGAACATAGTCCGAGGCGGGTGGTCTGACAACCCCAACAAAGACCGAAAATCGCGCGAAATTTCGGCGTGACCGGCTGGCTCGATTCGGGTCCGGCCGTCCGCTATGGTGCGCCGGCCATGACGATCGAGGCGTCCGAGCTGCCCTCCGAGGACGACGCGGTGAGCACGCGGCACGGCGCGGCGGCGGGCGCGCTGCCCCTCGGCGCCACCATCGGGCTCTTCGTGGCGTCGGGGGCCGCCGGGCTCGTCGATCAGGTCTGCTTCTCGAAGTACCTGTCGTATGTCGTGGGGGCCACGGCGTACGCGATCAGCGCCGTGCTGGCGGCCTTCATGACGGGGCTCGCGCTGGGGGCGTATTGGGGCGGGAAGGCGTCGTTGCGCGTGGCGCGGCCGGTGATGGTGTACGGGGCGCGCGAGCTGCTCGTGGCAGCGGCGGTGGCGATTGCGCCGTTCGAGTTCGAGGCGCTCGCGACGCTGTACGCGAACGTGGCGCGCAGGGCGCCGGAGTCGGTGGCGCTGCTTTCGGGGCTGCGCTGGCTCGTGGCGCTCGCGATCGTGATCGTGCCGACGACGGCGATGGGGGCGACGTTGCCGATCCTGACGCGGGCGTTGTGGGACGGGACGGGGACCGCGAGTCGGGAGCGGCAGCTGGGGGCGCTCTATGCGGCGAACACGTGCGGCGGCGCGGGCGGCGCGCTGCTCGCGGCGTATTGGGTGCTGCCGGCGCTCGGGTTGCGTGGGACGGTGTTCGCCGCGGCCGCGTTGAGCACGCTCGTGGGCATCGCAGCGCTGCGCTTGGGGCGTGAAGTAACGCCGGCGCCGCTCGATGCGGACCCGCCATCGGCGCTCGCCAAAGCGGCCGCTTCGAGCCGCGAGCCTTCGGAGCGCGAGGTTTGGGTCGTGGTCGGGCTCGCGTTTCTTTCGGGGTGCCTCGCGTTCGCCGCGGAGGTGATTTTCACGCACCTTTTGGCGCTACTGATCGGGAACAGCGCGTACGCGTTCGGGCTGATCCTGGCGGTGTTCTTGCTCTGCTTGTTCGCGGGTGCGGCCCGCGCTGGCGCATTCCGGGCCCGGTTCGGCGAATCCGCGTTGGCGCTCGGGCTCGTGGGGACGGCGCTCGCGCTCGTGCTGACGCTGCCACTGTGGGATCAGCTGCCGCGGCTCTTCGCGGCGCTCAAGGACGTGGTGCGGACGTTCGGCGGGCGCGAGGTGGTGCGGGCGCTCGCGGCGCTGCTCATCCTGTGCGTGCCGACGACGCTGATGGGGCTCACGTTCCCGCTGCTGCTCCAGCGCGTCGCGACGCTGCGGGAGCCGAGCCGGTGGGTGGGTAAGCTGACCGCGATCAATACGATCGGCGCTGTCGTGGGCGCGCTTGGAACCGGCTATGTCGTGCTGCCGCTCGTTGGGTCGCAGCGGTCGCTCGAGCTCGTGGTGGTGCTGTTTGCGCTCTCGGCCGTGGGCGCAGCGACGCTGATCGCTCCGGCAGCGCGCCGGAAGCTGCTCGGCTTCGCGGCGGCGGCGTGCGTCGTGACGCCGCTGCTTCCACGCTGGAATCTCGCTCGGCTCACCGGCGGCTCGAATGTCTACTTCGAGAAATGGGTCGAGCCGGAGAGCATCCCGTTCCTGCGCGAAGACGTGCACGGCGGCGTGACGACCGTGACGGACGACAAGGGCGTGCTGACGCTCTACACGAATGGGAAATTCCAGGGCAACACGGGCTGGGAAATGAGCGCGCAGCGATTCTTCGCTCACTACCCTTCCCTGTTCGTGTCGCGCTTCGACGGCGCGCTCGTGATCGGCTTGGGCACCGGGACCACGCTCGGAACGCTCGCAGCGTATCCTTGGAAGAAGATCGACGTCGTCGAGATCTCACCGTCGATCGTCGAGGCGGCGCGGCGCTACTTCACGCTCGGCAACCTCGGGGCAATCGAGGATCCGCGCGTGACGATCCATCACGCCGACGGGCGGAACTTCGTGCTCGTGGACGACCACCAGTACGACCTCATCAGTATGGAGCTCTCGAGCATCTGGTTTGCCGGAGCCTCCAATCTCTATAGCCGCGAGTTTTACGAGCTCGTCCGGAAGCGACTACGGCCCGGGGGCGTGTTCCAGCAGTGGGTGCAGATGCATCACGTCTACCGGCGCGACTTCGCGACCGTCGTCGGGACGCTGCGCTCAGAGTTCAAGCACGTGGCGCTCTTCTACGGCGGCGGCCAGGGGATCCTCGTCGCGTCCGAGGAGCCTCTCTCGGCTTCGATGACGCGACTCGACGCCCTCGCAGCGCGGCCGGAGCTCGAGCGCGTGGTCTCCGACGA
>DASUGE010000237.1:0-4048 GCA_036274215.1 Polyangiaceae bacterium
CGAGCTCGCCGAAGTTCGCGGGCAAGGTGAGCCCGAGCCCGGCGCGACTCCGTTACGTGATGGGCGCCCTCGAGGCCGGCCGGGGCGCGCTCGCGAGCGCCCGCCCCCTGCTCGAAGCAGCCGTGCGCGAGGAGCCGTCGATCGACGCGCTGCGCATGCTCGCGGCGATCACGCGACAAGCGCGCGACGCCCAGACGACGCTGGGGCTGCTCGGTCGCGCCCAAAAATTGGCCGAAAAGACCGGGAACGCCGTCGAAGAAGCCGACCTCCTGCACAGCGAGTTCGAGGTGCTGCGCGACGGCGGCGATCGCGCCGGCGCGAGCAAGGCGCTCGAGCAAGCGGTCACGCGCGCGGTGGACGCGACGCGACAGGTGCGTCCGGGCGCGAGCCAAGCGCGCGCGGAGCGGCTGCTCGCGCGGGTGCTCGAGCACTTCGGGGAGCCCGCCGCGGTGAAGCGCGCCACGGAGCGCGCCTACGACGCGGCCGCCTCCGATACCGGGCAGCTCAGTGCCACCATCACGGACGCGGCGCGCCGCGCGCTCACCCGCCGTGATCTGCCCTCGGCGCGCACGGCGCTCGCGCGTGCGGTCGACGCGAATCTGCCGCCCGACGAGCTCGTGTACATCGCGCTCTGGCTCGGCTTGCTCGAGAAGCAGCTTTCCGTTCCCACCGACGGCGCCGTCGAGGACGCGTTCGCGGCCATGGACGACGCACCGGGCTGGAGCGGGAAGCTACGAGCTTGGGGCCGCGGCAAGCTGCCGGACAACGACCTGGTCGCCGCGGCGCGCGACGCAGCGCAGCGCACGGAAGCGCTGTTCTACACGGCCATGCGCCGCCGCGCCGGCGGCGATTCGAGCGCCGACAAAGCGCTCGAGAAGGTCGCGAGCAGCGAAGCCGTCAATCTCGTCGAGATCGGCATTGCACGCGACCTCCTCGCACTTCGCGCCGGCGCAGAAGCAGGCCTCAAGCTCCCCCCCGGTTTGAACCTCCCCTGAGCGAAGCACGAGACGACGGGACCTATTTCCCCGCCGCCTGCGCCATCCGCTTCTTCAACTCTTTCGGCGAGACGTCCTCGACGTGCGTCGCGATCGACCAGCGGTTGCCGTAGGGATCCTCGACGCGGCCCCAACGATCGCCCCAGAACATGTCGGCGACCGGCATGATCACCTTCGCGCCGGCCTTCAACGCCTTGGCAAAGGTCTTGTCGACGCTCGGCACGTACATGAAGAGGTTCGCGGGGCGCGGGGGCTCCTGCACCGAGTCCGAGAACAAGAGGAGCGTGTCGCCGAGCTTCACCTCGGCGTGCATGATCTTGCCGTCCGCACCGGGCATCACGGCGCGCACCTTGCCGCCGAACGCCTTCTTCACGAAATTCATCGCCCCCTTCGCGTCGCTCAGGTTGAGCGACACCTGCACCGCGTTGTAGCCCTTCGGAATGGGTCGGACCTTCTTCTTCTTCGCCATCTGTCCTCCGAGCGCGCCATAGCGCTGGACCGAGGCGGGCGATAGCGGCGCTCTAAATCGCGCCGAACCGCGCAGCGGGGCCTACTCCTGCGGCTTCCGGCCGAGCAACTTGGTCGTCAGGTGCTCGCCGAGCTCGGAGGTCATGAGCCGCTCCACGGCCGCCTCCTTCTCGCGCCGCTCGTGCTCGTCGTACTGAAATTCGATGCCCATTCCGGCGGGGTTGCCGCGCGTCGCGAGCGCCGGCAGCGTGACCCAGATGACCTTGCCGCGCAGTCGCAGCGGCTCGGGCAGGTTCGGGACGCCGAGCGCGAACACGAACTCCGTCCCGACGGGCAGCGGCTTGTCGGTGCCGATGAACGAGCCGCCGCGGGAGATGTTCTTGGTGTAGTCGGCGAAAAACGTGTTGAGCCGCTTGTACTCGACCTTGAGCTCGATCGGGGCACGGTACTGCCGCCGCCGATCGTCCTCGTGGTCGCTACTCATGGCGCGGGCAGATTATCACGTCGCACCGCGCGTGCTATCAACTAAGAGTGCGCGATCCGTACGAGATCCTGGGCGTCGGTCGCGGCGCCACCGACGCCGAAATCAAGGCGGCGTTCCGCCGTTTGGCGAGCCAGCATCACCCGGACCGAAACCCCGACGACCCGGAGGCCCAGGCGCGCTTCAAGGAGATCAACGCCGCACACCAAATCCTTTCGGATCCGGACAAGCGCGCGGCGTTCGATCGTTTCGGGGAGGCTGCGTTTCGGCCGGGCGGCGGTGGTCCCGCGGATTTCGGCGATTGGGCGGGCATCGAGTCGATCTTCGGCGACCTGCTCGGCGCGTTCGGGCTGAAGAACACCGAGACCGGCAACGTCAAGAAGACGCTCGAGCTCACGTTCGAAGAGTCCGCGCGCGGCGCGAAGAAGAGCATCACGTACGAGCGCATCGACATCTGCGGGGGCTGCCAAGGTCGTGGCGCGGCGCCCGGAGCGCGCGTCGATTCGTGCTCGGCCTGCGGCGGGCGCGGCCGCGTCCGCTACCAGCAAGCGTTCCTGCCCATCGCGCTCGAACGTCCATGCTCCACCTGTCGGGGCACCGGCTCGATCCCGAGTGCCCGTTGCACCCACTGCGCGGGCGCGGGAGTCGCGCGGAGCGAGCGCACCCTCGAGATCGACGTGCCCGCCGGCATCGAGCCCGGTTCGAGCCGTACGCTTTCGGGCGAAGGCCATCGACTGAAGCCGAATGCGCCCCCGGGCGATCTGGAGGTCTTGATCGACGTGGCGTCGCACGCATTCTTCCGCCGCTCGGGCGACGACGTGCTCTGCCGCGTCCCAGTGACCTTCACGCAAGCCGCGCTCGGTGGGGAGGTGCTCGTGCCGACGCTCGAGGGCAAGGTGAAGCTCAAGATCCCGGCTTCCTCGCAGCCGGGCGCCGTCCTTCGCATCCGCGGCCACGGCTTCCCGCATCGCCTGCGCTCGGGCTCGGGCGATCAGCTCGTCGAGCTCACGGTCGAGGTGCCGGATCGGCTCACCGATCGCGCAAAATCGCTGTTGAAGGAGCTCGGTGACGAGCTCGGCGAGGACGTGCAGCCCGAGCGCCGGAGCTTTCTGGAGAAGCTTCGCGAACTATTCTAAAATCGTGGGATGAGCGAGCAGAGGATCGGCCTCGTCGGTGGAGGCAACATGGCGCTGGCCCTAGTGCGCGGGCTGCTCGCCGCCGGACGCGTGAGCGCAAGCGCCGTGCGGGCGAGCGACCCGAGCGAAGCCCGCCGCACGCTGCTCACGAGCACGCACGGCATCGCGACCACCGAGCGCAACGAAGAGCTCGCCGCTTGGGCGAACGTGCTCGTGCTCGCCGTGAAGCCGCAAGCCATCGAGGCGGCGATCCGGAGCCTCGGAACCGCCGTGTCGCCGGGCGCGCTGGTCGTGTCGATCGCCGCCGGCGTCCCGCTCGCCGTGCTCGAGGCCCTGTTGCCCGCGGGCACGCGCGTCGTGCGAGCGATGCCGAATACCGCCGCGATGGCGCTCGCCGGCGCGACCGCGCTCGCCGCCGGCTCGCAGGCCACGAAGGAGGACGTCGAGACCGCACGCGGACTCTTCGAAGCCGTCGGGAGCGCGGTCGTCGTGGACGAGCCGCTGCTCGACGCCGTCACGGGACTTTCCGGAAGCGGCCCGGCGTACGTCATGCTCGTCATCGAAGCGCTCGCCGACGGCGGCGTGAAGATGGGGCTCCCGCGCGAGACGGCGCTCGGGCTGGCGGCGCAGACGGTCTACGGCTCGGCCAAGCTCCTCATCGAAACGAAAGAGCACCCCGCCAAGCTCAAAGACATGGTGACGAGCCCCGGAGGCACGACCATCGCGGGCCTGCACGCGCTCGAAAGCGGAGGCCTCCGCCCCGCGTTGATTGGAGCAGTCGAGCGCGCCACGCAACGCTCCCAGGAGCTCGGCGCGCTGACCCTCGGACGGCTCAAGAAGCCGTGAATCGTCGGCCAAGTGACGCGCGGACGCGAAGCGGACGCCGGGGTCTGGGGCTGGCCCCAGCGCAACACCAGGCACAAAATAAAGTGTCCGCGTGAAGGGGCCGGGGGGGGGGGACAGCCTCG
>DASUGE010000238.1:0-2330 GCA_036274215.1 Polyangiaceae bacterium
TTTGGGGGCGTTCCCGCCCCCGCACCGGCTTCGCCGGTTGCGCCCCCTCACTCGCTTCGCGAGTGTCTAGTGCTCCAAAGCTTCTCGCGCAGCGCGGAAATGCGCACTAGATCCTGCGGGACTTGGACCCACCAGCCTTGGCCGCCTGGACGGGGCGCCTCGCGAAGCGTCTCGGGCTCATGTTCGCGCTCGAAGCGTCGACCATGGCGGCCTACGCGCCACTGCTCTCGCTGCATGCGAGCGAAGGGCTCGGGCTCGCGCCGTTCGAGCTCGCCCTCGTGTTCGCGGTCGGGCCGCTCACGTCGATGATCGGGCCGCCCATCGCGGGGCTGCTCGCGGATCGCTGGGTGCACGCCGAGCGCGCGCTCGCCGCCGGCAACGTGCTGCGCGCGCTCGCGCTCTGCCTGGCCGCGCGCGCCCAAGGCTTTCGCGAGCTCGTCGTGGCCATGGCGCTCCACGGCCTGTTCTCGGCCAACGCCGGCGTCACGGTCAATACCATCGCCTTTTTTCACCTGCCGAATGCGCGCTCGTTCGGCACGATCCGCGCCTTCGGCACCGCGAGCTGGTTCCTGATGGTGAACGTCACGATGCTCTACCTCGGTGCGCGCGGCGACCGGCACGCCCAGCTCGCCGCGATTCACGACTGCTTCTACATCGCCGCCGGCGTGGCGCTCCTGTCCGCTCTATACGCCCTCACGCTCCCCGACACGCCGCCCGCGCGCGGCAACGGCGGCATCCTCTCGGCCCTCCGCGCCGTGACGCTGCTTCGCTCGCCGCGCTTCGCCGCCGCGCTGGCGGTCGCGCTGATCTTCGGCAGTTTGTTCCAGGCGAACCTGATCTTTCAGGGGCTCTTCTTCGCGGATCCGCACGGCCTCGGGCTCACGCCGGCCGCGGCGGGCCGGGCGAGCACGGTGTCGCAGATGCTCGAGCTCCTCTTGTTCCCATTTCTCGGAAGTCTGTTGCATCGCTTCGGCCTGCGACGCGTGGTCCTCGTCGGCGTGCTCGCGTGGCCCCTCCGTTACGCCGCCTATTTCGCCGGCGGCCCGACCTGGCTCGTGGTCTGGGCGCAGCTCCTGCACGGTGTCATCTTCGTGCTCGGCTTCTCCGGCCTCCAGATCGCCGTCGAGCTCATGGCGCCGGCGGGCCTGCGCGCGAGCGCTCAAGCCGCCTTCATCACGGCGGCGTCGGGCTTCGGTAACCTCGCGGGCCAGCTCGGCTGCGGTGCGCTCTTGAAGCTCACTGCCCGTCCCGACGGCCACGACTGGCGCGCCGCCTTTCTCGCGCCGCTCGTGGTTTCGTTCGTGGCCGTGGGCATCACGGCGTTCGGCGTCCGAAATTCCGAGGGGCTCCACCCGGGAGCAGACCCGGCGAAACTTACCTCATGACCGCCGCCGGCGCGTCCCGCAAGCTCGCCGCGAGGCCGTCCGGATCGCTACGCTTGGGGCGCTCGCTCTCAGCGGGTGGGCATATTTTCCCGCAAGAAGGGCACGGCGTCCGAAATGTCGCGAATGCGCTCCCGACTGCGTTTCACCGCTTCGGCATAGATGGGGTCGTCGCCCGCGCGCTCGATGAACTCCCGATAGAGGACCACGGCGCGTTCGAGCTCCGCGATTTGGCGGTCCGCGGAGAAGCGCTCCTCGCGTTCATCGGCGGTGCGTTGCTCGTTGGCGCGCGTCTCGGGGTCACGGAGCGCGGTGGTCGAAATCGGTGGGGCCGCCCTGGGAGGGTTCGGCGTTTCGGCGGTGGGCGCCGTCGCTCGCGCTTCGTTACGGCTCGTCGTGACGGGCGCTCGAGGTGGATCCATCGAGGTCGCACCACACGCGGTGACGAGCATTCCGAGCCCCAGTATCAACGAAACGGGAATTCGCATGATCCGTGCCTCCAGCGGTGAGACACGGCAAAGGTGGCGTCCTTGGTTTTTTTGGGGCGCACTGGTCGCCAGGTGGCCAACGGGAGGCATACCAACCTGATGCACGCCGGTAGGCCCTTTTTTCGCGCAGGAAGCCGGCGGCACGCAGCGTGCACTCGCTACCGGCCATGACTGAAGAAAAGCGTGCTCGTAACGAAAGCCTGCGCGAGGCCGTCGCGTCCATCACCAAAGCCTACGGCCAGGGAGCGATCATGCGCTCCGGCGACGGCGCCGTCGAAGCGGTCAGCGTGATCTCGAGCGGCTCGCTCGCCTTGGACGAAGCGCTCGGCGTCGGCGGCTATCCGCGCGGCCGCATCGTCGAGGTCTACGGTCCCGAATCGAGCGGCAAGACCACCTTGACGCTCCACGCCATCGCGCAGACCCAGAACGAGGGTGGCATCGCCGCCTTCATCGACGCCGA
>DASUGE010000239.1:0-5511 GCA_036274215.1 Polyangiaceae bacterium
GAGCCGGGCTCGATTTCGAGGAAGGATGCGCGCTCCTCACGGCGCTTCGCACTGGAGCGCATGTTCGGCTCGGCTTCGGGTCGTTCCGGGAATACACCGAGCGACTTTTTGGCTACGGCCCGAAACTCACGCAGGACAAGCTCCGCGTCGCCGAAGCCCTCGAGGAGCCGCCTGAAACCGCAGGGGAGCTCCAAGCTGGCGCCATCAACTTCTCCGTGGCGCGGGAGGTCACGCGCGTCGCGATTCCGTCCACCGAAAAGGAGTGGCTCGAAGCTGCCCGAGGCCGGACCGTGCGCGAAGTCGAGCAGCTCGTCTCCGGGCATCGTCCGGGAAACCTCCCTGACGACGTTCCGGATTTTCGACTCAAGCGCCACGTGCTTCGGCTTGAGCTCTCGGGCGAGGTCGTCGCGACCTTCCGCGAAGCGATGGCGAAAGTCCGCCGCGACGCGGGGGAGCCGCTCGACGAAGACGCAGCGTTCCTGCTGCTCTGCCGGCAGGCCCTCGACGGAAATAGAGACCCCAGGCGCTCGAGCTACCAAATCGCGCTCACGGTTTGCGAGCGGTGCCGCCGGGCCACGCAGCAAGGGCGCGGTGAGCTCATCAAAGTCGGTCCCGAAATTCTCGAGATGGCCGAGTGCGATGCTCAGCACGTCGGACACGCCGAAGCCCACGTGGGCGGGCAGAACGACGCCACCGGTCCCGCCCACGTGGAGGCGCGTCCGAGTCGAGCCACGCAGACCATCCCGCCGGCAATGCGCCGCGCGGTCCTGCGCCGAGACGGCGGGAAATGTCGCGTTCCTGGTTGTCGGCACGCGGTCTTTACGGAGCCGCACCACCTCGAGCGTCGCTGCGAAGGTGGGAAACACCTCGTCGACAATCTCGTCACCCTCTGTGGGGCCCATCACCGCGCTGCCCACAGCGGCTCTCTCATCATCTCCGGCAGGCCTTCTTCCGGGCTCTCTTTCACCCACGCTGACGGCACTCCGTACGGCGGCGCCGTCGCTCCCGCCGTCGCCGAGGCGCGCGCGAAAGCGTTTCAAGCCCTCGTCGGCATGGGCTTCCGCGAGAGTGAAGCGAAGCGCGCTCTCGCAAGGATCCCGCATTCCGCCTCCTCTCTCGAGCAGGTCATCCGGCATGCGCTCCGCGAGCTCGCTCCCCAGTAACGCCAAACCCCCCGCTCGGAGAACCGGGCGGTTGTCAACGACGGGCACCGCTATCGTCTCCCACGAGCCCGTAGCCCTGATGTCGAGCACCGCACCGCCCGGCCAGCTCAACAGCCGTCACGGCGTTCTCGCGGCGTGGCTCGCCGCAGCCTCGCTTCCACGCCGTTCGACGTTGCCGCCACGTCACCGTTCGCACCACCCGCGCCGCACGTCACCGCCCGCGCCGCTCGTCACCACCCGCGCCGCTCGTCACCACCCGCGCCGCACGTCACCGCCCGCGCCGCACGTCACCGCTCAACGTCGTCGTGCCTCCGCGCGGGCGACGCCCGCGCTTGGGGGCACCTGCGCGCGCAGGCCGAAGGCCGAGCACGCAGGCCGCACGATGCCGCATCTCGCGGGGGGCAACTGACCCTCGTCCCGGCGCTACCGCATCCGCTTCGCGGATGAGCTTTGAGCCTATGGACGCTCGCTGGGTCGCTCGGTAGGCCGCTCGCTCGACCGCGCACTGGGGCGGTCCGTGGGTCTCGCGCTGTTCGGTCCCGCGTCGGTCGAGCTCGTGCTGCTCGGGCTCGTGCTGCTCGTGCTGCTCGGGCTCGTGCTGCTCGGGCTCGTGCTGCTCGGGCTGGCGCTGCTCGGCGGGGTCGACGGCGCCGCCGCGCGCTGGCTCTCCGATTGGTTCGGCGTGCTCGACTCCGCCGGCTTCTCGCCGAACGTCTTCAAAACGGTGCGCACATGAGCGAACTCGCTCACCAGGCGCGCGAGCGTCGCGTCCGAAGCGCCCCAGTCGTCGTTCTCGACGGCCTCCTCGAGGCGTTGCGCGACCGCGCGCAGGCGGAGCACCCCGAGGCTCGCCGCTGCGCCCTGGAGCGCGTGCGCGAACGCGGCGGCCTTCGCCGTCTCCCGGAGCTTCACGGCGTCCGACAGCCGCTCCATCCGGAGCGCGACGTCCGAAACGAAGAGCGCCACGAGCTCGAGCAAAAATTCCCGCGAGACGTCGCGCTCGATCATGTCGAGCCGATGCTGGTTCAGCGTCGGCACGCCGGGCGGAAAGCTCTTGCTGTTCCCTCCCCAACCGGCGCTCATGCCACGATTCTCCCTACGGTCTCTTGCGACACGTCGAGCTCGGCCAGGCGCCGGTAGAGGGTCGCGCGGCCGATTCCGAGCAGCTTCGCGGCACGACCGACGCTGCCGCGCGTCAGCTTGAGCGCCTTGCGGATCGCCCGCTGCTCGAGCTCGCGCAGCGTCACGACCTCGTCCTCGTCACCGAGCAGCTCGTCGCCGACCTGCCGTTCGCTCGCGCCGGGCGCGCTCACCGAGCGCAGATCCGGGGGCAAATCCGCGAGCCCAATCTCCTGCCCGCGGCAGGCGAGCACGCTCCTATGAATCACGTTCTCGAGCTCGCGCACGTTGCCCGGCCAGGCGTGGCGCGCGAGCGCGTCGAGCGCTTCGGCCGAGAGACCGCGCACGCCGTGGGCCGTGCGGACGCGCAGCTTGTCGAGGAAGTGCGTCACGAGCGCGGGGATGTCCTCGACGCGATTACGGAGCGACGGCAGCTGAATCGGATAGACGACGAGACGGAAGTACAGGTCTTCGCGGAAGCGGCCGGCGTCCACCTCACCGCGCAGATCGCGATGCGTCGCGCAGACGATCCGCACGTCGACCGGGATCTCTTGGCTGCCGCCGACGCGGCGCACCGTGTGCTCCTGCAACGTGCGGAGCAGCACCGCTTGCGTCGCGGGGCTCATCTCGCCCACCTCGTCGAGGAGCAGCGTGCCGCCGCGCGCGCGCTCGAAGCAGCCGAGGCGCGTCTGGATCGCGCCCGTGAAGGCGCCGCGCTCGTGCCCGAACAGCTCGGATTCCTGGAGCGAGGCCGGAATCGCCGCGCAGTTGATGGCGACGAATTGACCGGAACGCCGCGGTCCACCGCGGTGAATCGCGCGCGCGACGAGCTCCTTGCCCGTGCCGCTCTCACCGAGCAAGCACACGGCAACGTCGCTCTCGACGACGCGCTCGACCTGTCGCGACAGCTCGCGCATCGCAGGTCCGGCGCCGACCACGGTACCGGCGAGCGGGCCCGTGGCGAGCTCGCTCTGCAAGTTCTTCACGCGATCGACGAGGCGCCGGCGCTCGCACGCGCGGCGCACCGAGAGCAGCAGGCGGTCGCGATCGACGGGCTTCGTCAGGTAGTCGTAGGCGCCGGCGCGCATGGCGGCGACCGCGGTGTCGACCTCGCGCTCGGCGGTCACGACGATGATGGGCAGCTCACTGTCGCGCTCGCGCAGGAAGCTGATCACGTCGAAGCCGCTGTGCTCGCCGAGCCCTAGGTCCACGCAAGCAACGATGGGCGCGGGACCGTTTCCTTCGCGCACGGAGCGCTCGGAGTCGTACTCGATGACCGTGTAGCCGGCGGATTCGAGCCAGGCGCGCGTGAGCATGCGCGTGGTCGCGTCGTCTTCGACGAGCGCCACCACGTCGGTAGTCGGAAGAATCTCGAAGGCCGGTTCGGCGCCCGGGGTCGTCGGATGATGGGTCACGAGACGCAGGAACGGCACGAATCGGGCCAAGGATTAGGGGCACCCTTCGTGAACGGAAACCCTCGAAAACACAGGGATCCCACGCACCCACATCGACGCCATCCCGCCCGCCGGCGTCGCGAGCGTCCCGAAGCGAGACGCTCGGGTTTCTCAATCTGAAACGCTTTTCGTCGCGGCTCGGCCGCGCGCGAGCACGCGCAACCATCTTCCGCGACCTTGCGCGGTCTGGCGCTGCGAAGTCGACATGGAACGGCTCTTGCGGAAGGGGCGTGCATGAGCCCCGCTTCCGATCGGAATCCTCTTCTCTCACCCGGTGTCATCGCGTGCACGCTTCGTGGGCGCCGCGCGTCCGACGCGATCGAGATCGTCACCGAGCGTGACGGCGCCGTGTGCCTCGTCGTCCTCGACGTGAGAGCGGCACGAGATCAGGAAGCGCTGAGGGCGCGGCTCGCGTCGAGCGCGCTCGTATCGCTCGCCGAGCACGAGCCGATGCACGTGCTCGCCAATAGCTTGCGCAGCATCGTCTGCCAGGCGGTTGCGGCCAGTGTGGGTGTGGTGGCGCTCAAGGTGCACCCGATGCACGGTCGCGTGGAGCTGTTGAACGCCGGCATGCCGCCGGTCGCCTGCGTGCTCCCCGACGGCCGGCTGCTCCAGATGCCCGCTCTCTCGAGCGACATCGGCCCGCGCTCGCACCGCGCCCACCCGTACGAGCTCATTCCCCTGGCGCCCGGCAGCATCTGGTTCGTCGCCTCCGACGGCGCGACCGGCGGCTCCCTCGACGACACGAGCCAGCTCTGGTCGGGCCTCGGCCTGCCCGAGAGCGCCCACGAGCTCGCCTCGCAGAGCCACGATGGCCTCGAAGAGCAGCTCCAGAAGCGCCTCGGACCACTTCCGCTCCCGGAAGACGCGAGCCTCGTCGTGGTGCCGACCGTGAGCCCGCGACGCCCCGTGTCCGGCATCATCGAGAACTGAAGCGTCCCCCGAAATGACGAACGCCCCGTGACCGGCGGTTGCCGGTGACGGGGCGTCGCCGTCTGAGGCTCTTACAGTTTCGAGTTCAGCGGATCGTCCGCGCTGCCGCCGTTGCGGAAGACGCCGCTGCCGCCGCTGCTCTTGCTGCGAGCAGAACCCTTGCTGCGGCTCGCCTTCACGGCCTTCTTCTTGTCCGCGCGCGTCTTGTCGGCTTCCTTGAGCTTGCTCTTCGTGTCGTCGGAGAGCCGCTTGTCGCTCGAATCGGAAGCCTTGTCCTTGTCCTTGTCGCTGTCGCCCGTGCTCGCCGTGCTGTCGCTGCTCGGCGTGGGCGCCGGCGTGCTCGGCGGAGTCGCCGCGACGCTCGTCGCCGTCTCGGTCGCGGCTGCCACGACCGGAGGCGGCGCAGCGGGAACCGGAACGGCCGCCTGCACCTCACCACCGCCACCGAACTTCGCCGCACCGAGCGCGCCCCCGACGAGGAGGAGCACGGCGGCAGCAGCGACGAACGGCGCCTTGCTCCTGCGGGGCTTGAATTCGTCGTCGGACGGGAGGCTCAGGTCCTGCACGACCGGCATCGTGCTGGGGGGAACCACCGAGCTCGACGGCGCCGACATCGGGGGAACCGAGGCGAAGGCCGGCGGCCGGGACGGGTTCACCGCTGGCGGCCAGGCGCTCAAGGTCTGGCGTGCCACGGCGGCCGGGAAGGCACTCGAAGCGCCCACTGGAACCGGTGCCACGGAGCGAGGGCCGGCTGCGGGCGCGGGCGGCAGCGTCCTCGGCGTCGCGTAGCCCGCGACCTGAGGAGCCTGTTGGCTCATCGGGGCGGCTTCTTCGTCATCACC
>DASUGE010000240.1:0-9186 GCA_036274215.1 Polyangiaceae bacterium
TGCTGCTCAGCAACGGCGCCGCCATCGAACCGAAGGATCTTCCTCCTCGCTTGCACGGGTTCGGGGCCGAACCGCGTACGGGTCCGCGCGTGACCGAGCGCGGGATCGACCTGCGCAAGGCCGTCGAAGGGTTCGAGAACGGGCTCATCCGCCAGGCGCTCGAGAAGACGAACTGGAACAAGAAGCGCGCGGCCGAGCTGCTCGGCATCAACCGCACGACGCTGGTCGAGATGCTCAAGCGCAAGCGCATCGACGCGGCGTGAGAGATACCGGAGACCATCTAGGTCGATCGTGAATTTTTCGGGCCCGCTTCGCTCGAGGCCCAAAAATTCACTGGCCTATGCCGACACCTGTCTGCCGGCGGTTGTCGTGTCCTGGCCCGGAGCTTGCTCTAGGGGATGAGCGATGCCACGCGTGTCTCGATCCCGGCCCCGTTGGGCCATGCTGCGTGTCAGCCTGCCGACACTGATCTGCGCCATGCTGCTGGCGCTCCCGGCGCACGCAGAGGGGTGGATGTACGCCGGCTTCTTCGGCCTCGGGACGGGGCTCGAGGGCGGGAACGCCGGAACCGGCACCATGTCGTGGCAGCGCGCGCGGCTGCATCTGAGCACGGGCGTCGACCTCCGCAGCGACGAGGATCCGAATAGCGGCCTCGGCTTCCGCGGCGTGTTCGAGCTCGAAAAAGGCGGCAGCATCGGCGCGGAGGTTCGCTACTCGCGCTGGCTCGGTCGCGGCTTCGGCGGCTTCGCGGGCGTTTGCGGCACGTTCGTCCCTGAAACGCTGGTGGGCGGCAAGGTCGGCGCGACGTTCCTGATCCCGTTCGGCAAGCGCGGCGGCTTGTACTTCGAGCCGAGCTTCGCAGCGCTGCCGCTCGGCAGCGATTTACCCGATCATTCCGTGTTGTTTTGGGGTTTGTTGACCGTAGGTGTGAATGTTAATTTGTAACCATTCCGCCGAGCTAAAGCCGTCGTGTCTTCTCGAACCGCGACGGGGGCGCCCCGCGTGCTTTCCGCCGGAGGAGTGGTTCTGATGCTTTTCTCTCTGTTTGTTTTTGGGGCCCCGGCCCCAAAAACGGGCTTCCTGTCGAGGTTTCGGCGCTTTAGTGGTTCAGTGCTCGTCGGCGTTCTCGCGTCGTGGGCGGTAACGGTTGCGGGCTGCGGAGGCGCCGCGTGCTTGCGTGATTCCGACTGCGGTGGCGGCAACGAGTGCAGGGAAGGCGCCTGTCAGGCTGCAGCGGGTAAGCCGGCGACTGCGGGCAGCGCGGGAACGGCGGGCTCGAGCACGGGCGGTAGCAGCGGCGCGGGCGCGAGCTCGGGCGGCAACGCGGGCCGTGGTGGAGCTGGCGCGGGCGCCGGCGGCATGGCGGGGCGAGCGTCAGGGGGAATGAGCGGAACGATGTCGGAGCTTGCGGGCGAGAGCGGCATGGCCGGCTCACCGTGAGACGCCGCTCGAGATGGAATGACGCTTGCTTAGGTCGACGGTAGAGCCATGTTCCGATCTCTGCATATCGCCTCGACTGGCATGTCGGCCCAGGAGACGCAGCTCGAAGGCGTCGCCAACAACATCTCGAACGCGAACACCGCCGGCTACAAGCGCCAGCGCGTCGAGTTCCAGGATCTGCTCTACCAAAACGTGCGCGAAGCGGGCGCACCGACGAGCCCGAACACGATGTCGCCTGCGGGCCTACAGGTCGGCACGGGCGTGCGCGTCATCGGCACGGCGCGCGAGTTCGAGCAGGGCGGCCTCGAGAACTCGGGCAACCCGCTCGACGTGGCGATCGAAGGCAACGGCTTCTTCGTCATCATGCAGCCCGACGGCACGAACGCTTACACGCGTGACGGCATGCTCAAGACCGACGGCGCCGGGCGCATCGTCACGAACGAGGGCATGCCCCTCGACCCGCCCATCACGATTCCACAAGGAGCGTCGGGGCTCTCGATCGCTGCCGACGGCACCGTCAACGTCTCGATGCCGGGCGAAGCGGTCCCTACCGAGATCGGCAAGCTCCAGCTCGCCGCCTTCATCAACCCGACGGGTCTCAAAGCCCTCGGCCACAACCTCTTCGTTCCCACGCCGGCGAGCGGGCAACCACAGCTCGGCAACCCGGGCGAGGACAGCCGCGGCACGCTGCTGCAAGGCTCCTACGAGCGCTCGAACGTCGACATCGTGACCGAGATGATCGGCATGATCGGCGCCCAGCGCGCCTACGAGATCAACTCCAAGGTCATCACCACCGCGGACGACATGCTGCGCGCCGCGACGCAGATGAAGTGATGACTCACCGGACCCTCTTCTCGGTCTTGACCGTCGCCGCGCTCGCGGTGGCGGCGCCGCACGCCGGCGCCGAGACGGTCGTCAACGTCACGAGCCGCAACGTGCACGTCTCGGATTTCGATCCGGGCGCGCCGCCCGAGCTCGCGAGCATCGACCTCGGTCGTGCACCGCCCCCCGGCAGCTCCCGCCTCTTCACGCGGCGAGAGATCTCCGAGCGCGTGCGCGAAGCCGGCGCCGATCCGAAGCGCCTGAGCCTGCCGCCGAGCGTCCGCGTCGCCTCGACCGCCGAGCGCTGGAAGGCGGAGGAGCTCGCGGCGCGCGCCGAGGGTGCGGTGCGCGCCAATTTGCCGCCCGGCGTCACGCTCGTGAAGCTCGGCGCGCTCCAGGGCGTCGTCGTTCCGCCCGGCACGCTCGTCACGAGCGCCCGTCTCGTGATTCCGAAGCGTGTCGGTCGCCACGAGCTCACGCTGATGGCCGAGCTTCGCGCCGAGGAAGAGACCGTCGCGCGCTCGCCCCTGCGCCTCATCATCGAGGTGAGCGAGGAAGCGCTCGCGCCCGCCGTCCGTAAAGGCGACCGCATGACGCTGGTCGTCGAGCAAGGCAACGCGCGCATCGGCGCGAACGCCATCGCGATGTCGGACGCGAACCTCGGCGACGCCGTGTTCTTCAAGGTGTCGAGCACCGGCAAGGTGCTCAAGGCGCGCGTCTCGACGCGCGAGATCGGCATGGTGGTGGAGCAATGAGCCTGAAGCCGCGCCTCGTCGCCGCCCTGCTGCTCGCCGCGGTCTCGACCGCCTGCGGACCGGCGCACATCGCGCCGTTCACGCCCAAGCAGCGTAAATTCGACCCCGGGCCGTACGCGGCGACGCAGAAGCAGTATCGCCCGTCGACGGGCTCGATCTACAGCGAGGCGCAAGCCGGCCTGCTCGAGGACACGCGCGCTCTCCGCGTCGGGGACCTCGTGATGATTCGCATCAACGAGCACGCCGACGCGCAAGGCAACGCCTCGACCGATCTCAGCAAGGACAGCTCGCGCGAAGCCGGTATCGACGCCTTCCTCGCGCTGATGCCGAAGCTTCAACGCGAGAACCCGAACCTCGACCCCTCGAAGCTCCTGTCGATGGCGTCGAAGTACGACTTCTCCGGCAAGGGCACCACGTCGCGCGCCGGCTCGCTCGAGGGCCTCATCGGCGTCCACGTGCAGCGCGAGCTCCCGAACGGCGACCTCTACGTCGAGGGCACCAAGGTCGTGATGATCAATCACGAGGAGTACCACCTCTACGTCTCGGGCGTGCTCCGCCCCGCCGACATCCAGCCCGACAACTCCATCGATTCGTCGCTGATCGCGGACGCGCGCGTCGAATTCACCGGCCGCGGCGACATCAACGACCAGGTCGAGCGCGGCTGGCTGAACAAGATCCTCGACGCGGTGAACCCGTTCTGAGCATGCCCATGCCCCCGAGAACCCGCCATTTTCCCGCCTGGCTCGCCGCCCTCGGCGTCGCGCTCGCCGCGCTCTTCGCCCCGAGCGTGGCACGAGCGGACCGCGTCCGTGACCTGTGCGACGTGGTCGGAGCGCGCGACAACCAGCTCGTCGGCTACGGCGTCGTCACCGGCTTGAACAACACGGGCGACGACATCACCGCTCCGTTCGCCAAGCAGTCGTTGAAAGCGCTCCTGCGCCGCTTGGGCGTGCAGGTCGACGAGCAGCAGGTGCGCCTGCGCAACGTCGCCGCCGTGATCGTGACCGCCACCATTCCGCCGTTCTCCCGCTCGGGCGCGCGCCTCGACGTCACGGTCTCGTCGATCGGCAATGCGCGCTCCCTCGCCGGTGGCGTGCTGATTCAAAGCCCGCTGCGCGGCGCCGATCGCCGGACCTACGCCGTCGCGCAGGGTCCGCTCGTGATCGGCGGCTTTTCGGCGCAGGGCTACTCGGGCAGCTCGGTGCAATCCAACACGACGACGACCGGACGCGTCCCGAACGGCGCCCTGGTCGAGCGCGAAATCCCGAGCACGGCGAGCCAGAACGGCAAGCTCGTTCTTTCGCTGCGCCAGCCCGATTTCGCCACGGCGAGCCGGCTCGCGGAGGCGATCACGAAGGATCTCGGCAACGGCAGCGCGCGCGCCCTCGACGGCGGCGCCGTCGAAATCAAGCCCCCGAGCGCCTACAAGGACAAATTCGTCGAGCTGATCGCCCACCTCGGCGAGCTCGACGTGACCCCGAGCGACAACGCGCGCGTCGTGATCAACGAGCGCACGGGAACGATCGTCGTCGGCGGCGAGGTGCGGCTCTCGCCCGTCGCCATCGCGCAAGGCGGCATCACCATCACGGTGCAGGAGTCGAGAGACGTCTCGCAACCGAACATGTTCTCGGGCATCGGCGCCAAGACGGCGGAGGTGCAGCACTCCGACGTCGCGGCCGAGGAGAAGGCGAGCGGCGGGCTCTCGTACGTGGCCGCGCAGGCGTCGCTGGCCGACGTCGCGAAGGCGCTCTCCACCTTCGGCGTGAGCCCGCGCGAGCTCGCGAGCATCATGCAAGCGCTCAAAGCCGCCGGCGCGCTCCGCGCCGAGGTCGTGATCCAATGAAGCCTGTCGCTCTACCCGCTCCGGCCGGCGAGCTGTCGCAGGCTCAGCTTGCGGCACCCCACAAGCCGAACGAGAAAGCGCTCAAGGCAGCGCGCGAGTTCGAGTCCATGCTCCTCCGGCACATGCTCGAATCGATGCAGAAGGCGTCTCACGCGGGCGGCTCCGAGAGCAAATCGAGCAGCGCTTACCAATCGATGGCCGTGGAGGCCCTGGCAGACGGCGTCGCGCGGGGCGGTGGCCTCGGTCTCGCCGATCTCATCGCCAAGACCCTGGAATCTGAAGTCGCCGGGAGGTCCCGGTGAGCCGCAGCCGGCCGGTTGGCCGATTTTCTAACAACGCTCTCAAGGTGGAGCGAACCCAACCGTCCATGCCTGGTTGGAGACTCATCACGCTCGGAGGACCATGAAAGGAATCTCAGGAAGCCCAGTCCTCGACGCCTACCACCGGATGGCGATCAAGCCCGTCGGTGGAGCGCCGGCCGTTCAGGGGCCTGCCCCGGTCGCATCGCCTGCGGGCGGTGCCGAAAACGCAGAGGTGAAGATCTCCGCCAAGGCTCGCGGCCTCGCGACCGACGGGGATGCCGCCATCGATACAGCCAAGGTGAACGACCTCAAGGCCAAGATCCACAACGGTGAGCTCAGGCTCGACCACGCGAAGATCGCCGAGCGCATGCTCGAGAGGGTCGGTTAGTGGAAACGGCGCCTTCTCGCCGTCCGGAGGATGGGGAGGCGCTTCCACCCTTGCTCGCGGACCTCGAGCAGGTGCTCGTGGAGGAGTCGGCTGCGCTCAAGCGGCTCGACCGCGCGGCCATCGAGCGCGCTGCGGAGGCGAAAGAGCGCATTTTGGCAGCGGTCGCGAGCTCGGGTTTGAAGCTCGACGGAGCACACCGCGAGGGCGCCGAGCGCATTCGCAAGCACGCGCTTCGCAATCAGATGCTGCTCGCCCACGCGCGCGACAGCGTTCGCCAGGTGCTCGGCACCGCGTCGGGACGACCTTCGAGCCCCGTCCTCGGTGGGCTCAGATTGGACATGCGAGGCTGACATGGGCCTGACGCAGATCCTCTCCACCGCGCTCGACGGGCTCAACGCCTCGCAGGCGGGCCTCACGTCGACCGGGCAAAACATCACGAACGTGAACACGCCCGGCTACGCCCGCCGGGATCTGCAGCTCGAAACGCGCGGACAGGGCCTCAACGGCGTGAACGTCGCCGGCCTGCGCCGCGTCGCCGACACGGTGATCGAGCGCCGCCAGTATCAAGCGATCGGGCTCTCGTCGGCCGCTTCCGAGCGCGACGCGCAGCTCGGCGCGCTCGAAGCGATGTTCGACGACGTAGGCGGCAGCGGGCTCTCCGACGCGCTCGCGGCATTTTACGGCGCATTCTCGTCGCTCGCCGCGAATCCGTCCGATCCGACGGCGCGAGCGAACGTGCTCGCACGCGCCGATGCGCTCTCCGGGCGCATCAGCGACACCGCCGACGGCATCGCCTCCGCGCGCGGCGAGCTCCTCACCAAGGCGCAGGAGACCACGGCCGAGGTGAACCGCAAGGCGCAGCAGATTGCCCAGCTGAACCAGCAAATCGTGGCGGCGCGCGCCCAGGGGCAAGACACCGGCAACCTCGAAGACCAGCGCGCCAAGGTGCTGCTCGGCCTCGCGCCGCTCGTCGACGTGACCGTGCTCACCCAGGGCAACGGCGCCGTCATGGTGCAGGCGTCCGGTGCGACGCTCGTCGACGAGGTGAGCGCTCGCACGCTCGCGGTCGACCTGTCTTCCAACGGCGACCTGCGCTTCACGTCCCAGACGGTCGGCGGCGCTCCCACGGACGTCACGCGCTACCTCACGGGCGGCAAGCTCGCCGGCATCAAAGAAGCCCGCGACGTGGACCTCGCACAGGTCGCGACCAAGCTCGACGACATCGCGTACGGCATCCAGACCACGGTCAACGCTCAGCACGCCGCGGGTTTCGGCCTCGACGGCGTCGGCTCGCGCAACATGTTCGTCGTCACGACCTCGTCGGTCGGCGCCGCACGCGCCATGGCCGTGAGCTCGGACGTGAAGGGCAACCCGAACGCGATCGCGGCCGCGAGCACGGCCGGCACGACGCCGGGCGGCTCCGACAACGCCGTGCTCCTCTCGCGCCTCGCGCTGCAGCCGGCCGTGGGCGGGCGCACGGTCGCGCAAGCCTACGGCGACCTCGTCGGCGACATGGGCGCGCGCAAAGCGGGCGCGGCGGACGAGGTGACGCTGCGAGAAGGCGTAGCGAATCAGATGTCGGCCATGCGCGAATCGGCGAGCGGCGTCTCCCTCGACGAAGAGATGATTTCGCTCACCAAGTACCAACGAGCCTACGAAGCATCGACCAAGCTCATCAGCACGATCGATCAGCTGCTCGAAGAGCTCCTCGCGAGGCTAGGACGATGAGAATCGCCGATACGACGCGCAACGCCAGCGTGCTCCGCACGATCCAGGACCTTCGCGCGAAGCAGGCCGACGCCCAGGCGCGCGCCCTCACGGGCCGCCAGGTGAACAAGCCGTCCGACGATCCCGCCGCGGCCGCCGAGCTCGCGCGAATTCGCGCCTCCTCCGCGCAGGCGGACCATCAGCTCAAGGCGGCAGGCATCGCGAAGGGCGATCTCGAGGTCGCCGAGGGCGTCCTCGCGCAGGCCGGCGATCTCTTCCAGCAGGCGCACGAGCTCGCGATGCAGGGTGCGAACGGCTCGATGGACGCGTCGACGCGCGCGTCGCTCGCGAGCCAGGTACAGGGGCTCAAGGATCAGCTCGTCGGTCTCGCGAACACGCAGGGCGCCACGGGGTACCTGTTCGGCGGCAGCAAGACGACCACGCAGCCGTTCGCCACGAGCGGCACGTTCTCCGGCGACAACAACGACCACGTCGTCGACCTCGGCGGCTCCTCGCCGGCCTCCGTCGGCGTGAGCGGCGCCGACGCGTTCACCGCCGCCGGCGGGCGCGACGTCTTCGCGGACCTCGACTCCTTGATCACGGCGCTCAATTCGAACAGCCAGAGCGGGATCCAGGGGACGCTCGCGAGCCTCGAAGCGTCACGCAAGCAGATCACGAACGTGCGAGCCCTCGCCGGTATCAAGATCGACCGGCTGAACACGACGGAAGACATCCTCGGTCAGGCCAAGCTCGCCCTCGCGCAGCGCGAGGACACCACGGCCGGCGCCGACCCGTACCAGGCCTACAGCGATCTCGTGACGCTCGGCCAGTCGCTCGAGCAAGCCGTCGGCGTCGCCAAGAAGATCCTCGACCTCGGCGACCTCTTCCGAATCTAGCTTCTTGAAGGGGGCCTTGCCCCGCGGCTCGCTTCGCGACCGCTGACTTGGAAGGGGGACTTGCCTGGCAAAGGCCCCCTGTCTGTTAGTAGCTGCTCGACCGTTTCGAGCACCTCGTGCACGGCATGCGCTCGCTCGGCGGCGTCGAAGCGCGTCGTTGAGTCAATCTTTGCCGTGACTAGACGACGATTTCGCTTGACCGAATCGACGGCGCATCGCGTGCCCGTTGGGCGTTCGCAAAAGAATGTGGTCGTCCCGATGCGCTGTCGCCGCGCCGTGAGCCTTTTGCCTTCATCGACGGTTCGACTGGCGTTGCTCGCGTCGATCGCGTCGCAGCGGGCGACTGCGGAGCTCAAAAATACGGGGTGTAGCGTGGCGCATGCATTCGAACGCAAATACGGCCCTCTCGATTGCGTCAGCGGGTTCGATCGCCCTCTCAGTCGCGCACCTCTCGGATGCCGACCTCCTCACCGGGACGCGCAAGATTGTCGGTCGGTCGAATCAGCTACTCGCGGAGCTTCTCGCCCACCTCGCGGAGGTCGAAGCGCGCGGCATCCACCGCACGCGCGCCTGCTCGAGCCTCTATACGTACTGCATCTACGAGCTCCGATTTTCGGAGGACGAGGCATTTCGGCGCGTCGCCGCAGCGCGACTCGTCCGGCGTTTTCCGGCGTTGCTCGACGCGCTGGCCTCGGGTGAGCTTCATCTGACGGGCCTCTTGCTGCTCGGTCCGCATCTTACCGAGCAGAATCTCGTGGCCGTGCTCGCACGCGCCAAGCATCGCACCAAGCGTGAGATCACCAAGCTCGTGCGGATTCTGGACCCGTTGCCGGCGGTGCCCGCGTGCATCGAACCGCTCGGACCCGCGCCGGCGCGGCTCGTGCCGAGTACACCGACTTGGGAGGAGTTCATGCAGGCGACGTGTCCGGTTCGCGAGCTTGCGGCGGGGGATCGTCCGCGCGATTGGGTGGCAACCGAGGACGACCTCGCGCGCACGGAAGTCGGCCGGGAGCAGCCGCACGCGGCCACGAGC
>DASUGE010000241.1:0-4708 GCA_036274215.1 Polyangiaceae bacterium
GAGGCTCAAGCTGGAGTGCACGGAGCCTTCGGAGCTCGACATCTCGCGGCCCGTTGGCATGGCGACCACCGCGCCGCGACCACCGCGTCCGAGGCGTGCCGCGACCTCGAGCGCATCGTCAAGGAGCGGGCTCGTCGTGCCTTCGACGTAGGTCGCGCACACGATGACGTCCGCGCCGTCGTCGACCGCTCGGAGAATCGAGAGCGGGAGGGACCACACGTCCCGCCCCGGCTTCGGGATGCAGTACATGCGTGGCGAGGCGTCCGGCGCGACGCCCGTGAACGTGCTCCCGTCCGAGCGGCGCGCCCGCACGGCCCAGCCGACGAGCATGGCCGCATGCGACTGCGCGCGCGGGATCGCCGGGACGCCGACCAGCACCTCGGCGTCGAGGTCCACCTTGTCGAGATCGAGGCCGTCGTCGTCGATGAGGGCGAAACGCGTGCCCGCACCGGTTCCGCACTGGGCGCGGTTCGCATCGACGCCCTCGCCGCGCAGGAACCAGCGCCACGGCGAGTCCACGTCGGCGTGCGGCTTCTTGTCGCGAGCCGGCCATTCGCGCGCCACGCGCGGTCGGGCGTCGCTGAAGTCGAGCGGCGGCGGGAGCAGCTGGTTGCCCTGGCGCGCGGACGTGATGAAGCGGACGCCGATGCCCCCGGCGGTCAGCGCGCGGGAGATGCGCGCGAAGTCGAGCTCGTGCGTCGACTCCACGCGCGTCCAGAAGACGGGGTGACTGCTGATGAGCGGCGTGACGGAGAGATCCGTGATGCCGGCCCCGATGAGCTCGGCGATGCGCGCCGGGTCGACGTCGTCGACCGTGGCGAGCACGAGATCCGTATCCGTTTCGACCGGCTCGCTCCGCCCGACCGAGAGCGGGGTGTAGTCGAAATACCAAGGCTTTCGGCTGCGGCTATCGCTCACGTCAGGACCTCCCGTGCCCAGGGTGCAAGCTTCATGGCCCGAACGACGTATCCGGCGTGCCGGGCTTCGAGCGGGATGACGACGTCGAGATGCTTCATGCGCTGCTCGGCCCAGCGCACGAGCGGGGTGGCTCCGAGCACGCGAGCGTAGCGCCAAGCCGTACGGTAGTGGTGCCGCGCTCCCCGCAGCATGGAATGGAGCACGCGCATGCGATGGACGCGGCGCCGAACGAGATCGGGCTCCGTCGGGCGTTCGTCGGCGCGTTGGTCGCTCACCGACTCCAGCCTACGCCGAGCGAGCGATACGGCCCAAGCACCTCCGCCACGGCGCCAGTCGTCTTCCCAATCGGTGGCGTCGTCCTCGAACTGAAGACCGAGCCAGACGCCCGCGAGCGCGCGGCGCACGAGGTCCTGCTCGAGCTCGGTCGCTCCGGCGGAGCGCGCGAGCGCGAGGCTTCCCGGGAAGCCGACGGCTTGTTTGGCGAGCGAGATGCGGCGGTACTCCTCGAACGTCGCCGCGCCGAGGCGGCGGAGCAGCGCATTCTCTTCGAGGATGGCCTCGTTGGTTTCGCGATCGGCCGCGCGAGCCACGTCGCCGAGTCCCGGCGACAGCTCCTCGAGAATGGCGTCACGACCGCGGCGCAACTCGACGAGCAGCTGGGTGAGCTCCGTCGTCACCCGCACCTGGCCGTCAGCGATGCGGTCGGTCCCGAAGGCCTCGATGACCGACAGGGCGTGCGCGAGGATCGCCGAACGCACCTGTTCCGGCCCCGCACCGGGAAACGCCGCGGCGAAGACGTAGGGCGCTTCGAGCGTGACGGGATGAGAAAAAACGTCGCTCCAGGCGGCCTGCTCGGTGGGGGCGAGACCCAGGGCGTGCGGAAGCGAGCGGGCCAGGGGCAGCAACGCTTCGGGGAGCGTGCTCACGAAGCCGGCATACAACGCGTCGATGCTATTCATAGGGAGGACAGACAAACAAAGTGGGGCGCGCGTCTCCCCAGCGCACGCCCCCTTGGGGCTCGCGGTCTCGGCCTAGCTCAGTAGATGTTCGATTCTTTCCACGGCGAGAGCGCGACGTTGATGCGCTCCTCGACCACGATGCTGCGCCAGAGCGTCACTTGGGCCGCGCTCAGGCCATCGAAATGCCCACAAAGCCAGTCGTTGATCCGTGCGTTCAGCTTGGCGCGGACGCTCTGCGCCTCGTCGCTCTCCTCTTCGGCGTCACTCACCGGGTAGAGGGCCAGGAGCTGCTTGAACTCGTCGAAGCGGTTCTGCTCCTCGAGCAGGGACGTGTAGAGACGGCGAAGCTGAACATGGGGATCATTGATAGTCTGTGAAGCGAGAGCGCTCATTTTCATCCTTCGGCGACCTCAGGTCGCAGTACAGGCCCCCCCTTGGTGCAAGGAGCGTGCGCGCTCTCCATGTCGTCCTAATGCCGCGAAATTCCTCGAGTGGCCAAAAACCTGAGGAGTGATGCCTGCCCGGATCCGGGCAGCTCACGGACGGATCCGTCCAGAGCCTTCCCGCGCGTCGAAGCGTGTCTCGACCTGATACGGTCGTGGAGTCATCACCGTGACGCGTATTCGCCTTTTCGTTTACGGCTCGCTGCGGCGCGGCGCAGAAAATCACCAAGAGCTCCGTCGTGCCTCATTTCTGCGCGAGGTCACGACCGAGCCCGCGTACGACGTCATTCGGCTGGGTGCCTACCCGGCACTCGTGTCTGGGAGCATGTCCGTTGCCGGCGAGCTCTACGAGGTGGAGCCCGGCGATCTGCCGGCGCTGGACGCATTCGAAGGGCCGGGTTACCGTCGAGCACACGTGCGACTTTCCGACGGCGGCGACGCGGAAGCCTATTTTCTCGCCGAAGCAGCGCGACGATGAGCCTCGACGCCGGCTCCCTCATTGCAAGCCTGCTCGTGTCGTCGGTGGGCTTCGTGCTCTTCGAATACGGGCGACGCATGCGCCGGCCGCCCCAGCTCGGCATCGGCATCGTCTTGCTCATTTTTCCCTATTTCGTCTCGAGCGTCCTCCTGATGCTGGCGATCGCCGTCGTCCTTCTCGTCCTCTTGTGGCTCGCGCTGATGCGCGGCATGTAGGTCGGCGTGAAGCTCGTTCGTTTCGGCCCGGTCGGTGCAGAGCGGCCCGGCGTGATCGTGGGCGGTGCCCGCCGGGATGCTTCCGGTATGTTTCGCGATTGGGATCGCCGGTTCTTCGAGGGAGGCGGCCTCGACGACTTGGCGCGCCGCGTCCAAGAGCGCGCGCTGCCCGCCGTCCCGGAAGGTGAGCGTTGGGCGTCGCCGGTCGCGCGCCCCGGCAAGGTGGTCTGCGTCGGGTTGAACTACCGCGACCACGCGCGCGAGACGGGCGTCGAGCTGCCGAAAGAGCCGGTGCTGTTCCTCAAGGCGCCGAACGCCGTGGTCGGCCCCTACGACGACGTCGAGCTCCCGCGCGGCTCCGCCAAGACGGACTGGGAGGTGGAGCTCGGCGTCGTGATCGGCCGGCCCGCACGCTACTTGCCGTCACCGGCTGCTGCGCGCGCCAGCATCGCCGGCTACTGCATTTCGCACGACGTCTCCGAGCGTGAGCTTCAGCTGGAGCGCGGCGGGCAGTGGACCAAGGGCAAGTCGTGCGACTCGTTCAACCCGCTCGGCCCCTTCGTGGCCACGGCCGACGAGATCGCCGACCCGCAGCAGCTCGATCTCACGTTGACGGTCAACGGCACCGTTCGCCAGTTGGGAAACACGCGCGAGATGGCCTGGGGCGTGGAGCGTCTCGTCTGGTACGTGTCGCAATTCATGGCGCTCGAGGGCGGCGACGTCATCAGCACGGGCACTCCCGCCGGCGTCGCCATGGGCATGAAGCCGCCCGCTTACCTCGTGCCGGGCGACGTGTGCGAGCTCGAAATCGAGGGGCTCGGCCGCCAGCGCCAGTTCATTCGGCGCGCTGGCACGACGGCGGGCCTTTTCAAGATGCCGGCGCCCTAGGACGACAGGGCACGCGCTCAACGCGGTATCGGCGCCGTACGCCCCGTCGATAGCATCGGTTCCCAGCAGCCGAACGACCTACGCGCCTCCCGATGCCGTGGGAGAGGTAGTTGCCCCCGTGAGGTTGCGTCGCGGTTCGGCCGGCGTGCTCGGCCTTCGGCCTGCGGAATCGGGCGGTGACGCGCGGGTCGTCGCAACGTGCGGCGCGCTGGGTGACGTGTGGCACCGTTGAACCGCGTGGGGGCAAGGTCGTGGCGGGCCTCCCCGCGAGAGCGCCGTGACGACGGATGAGCTGGTTGCGCGGAGCGGTGCTCGGCATCGGGGCATGGGCTCGTGGTCGACGGCGACGCCGCACGTTGTTAACAAACGCCCCGACGCCCGAGCGGTAGGGCTTGGCGTTGCTGAGAGGCTCGAAGCGCTTCACCAGCATTTTTGTCGGAATGTGCTTGACGGAGATCGGTGGGGCCGAGTGTCGAGGAACGAGGCTCGTGGCGCGAATGCCGCGTTGCTGCGTCAGGTCGAGCAGTGACGCACTTTTGGTGGTCAGACGAATTTCGGGGGGCGTTTGCTGCGTAGAACGAGGCTAGTCGCAGGCAGACGAGCGCGAAAATCTGCGTGTTAGGGAAAGGTCAGCAAGAGTCCGCGCTGGCGCGGTCGGGAGGTGTGACATGTCATCAGCAATCGTTTTGGAAGGCGTCGCGTGGCGTCAGGCGCACGAAGAGCTCGTTCGTCTCGCCACCGAGCGAGCGGGATTGGACTTCGAGGAAGGGCGCTGGCTGCTGCGAGCCCACCGCGCGGGAGTGCACA
>DASUGE010000242.1:0-9022 GCA_036274215.1 Polyangiaceae bacterium
GGCGGCGGCGGCGGCGCGGGCACCACGTCGGGCGGCAACGCGAGCGGCGGCGCCGGAAGCGGCGGCATGGCCGGAGCGGCAGCGGGCGCCGGCGGGGCGGGAGCCGCGGGCGGCAGCGCAGGCGAGACCGCGGGCGGCATGGGCCCGATGGGCGGCATGGCCGGAGCGGCAGCAGGAGCCGCCGGCGCAGCGGGCAGCGGAGGACCACCCGCTTGTCCCTCGGGCGCGCTCTTCTGCTCGGGCTTCGAGGACGCGATGCTGCCGGCGGGCGCGACCTACCTCTCCTCGAACGACAACAACGACTTTACGAAAGGCACCGCTCTCGACAAAACGATCTTCCACGCGGGCGCGCAGTCGATCGAGATCCTGAAGATCTCGTCGTACGCGCAGCGCGAGGTGGTCGTGCCGGCCGCGCAGAATTTCTGGTTCCGCGCATGGTTTCGCACCGACGTAGCCGTGGGCGGCCCGATGGGCACGATGCACAACCTCTTCTTCGAAGCGGCGTACCCGGGCGGGGACAAAGGCGTCGAGATCGTCGAGGAAGACTGCATGCTCGGCATGAACATCGAGGACACGCGCTTCGGTTCGAACGGCACGAAGAACCAGCCGGGGTGCCCGAGCTCAGGCGACATGGGCACGCAGCTCGCCGCGAACAGCTGGCACTGCATCGAAGGGCACTTCGACGGGACGGCGGGTAACGTCGAGCTCTTCGTCGGCGGCACGCAGGTGATGGGGCTCACCGGCGAGAGCGGCGTGAAGAAGGCCTTCAATGCCCTCCGCTTCGGCTACCGCCACTACCACGAGCGCCAGCGCCTGGTGTGGTACGACGACGTCGCGACGGCGGCGGCGCGCGTCGGCTGCGACTAGGTTCCTTGAGGAACGAGCTCATGGACAAATGAATCAAGTTCGAAGAACGCCGTTTTCGGGGCCGGGGCCCCGCAAACAAACACAAAAGAAAAGCGTCGGAATCACTTCTCCGCCGAGAGGCACCCCACGCCCTATCGGCCGTCGACCTTTCAGCCGGCAAGACGCTTCGAGCCAGCATGCTTCGTCCGGCTGGGAGGACCCGCTAGCCAAGACCTATGTCTCTTTGGATCAAGATCTGCGGCGTCACGTCCGTCGATGACGCGCGAAGGGCCGTCGACGCGGGCGCCGACGCCGTGGGCGTGAACCTCGTGCCGAGCTCCAAGCGCTACGTGGACGAGCCCACGGCGCGCGCCATCGTGAGCGCGCTCGACGGAGCCGCCGAGGTCGTGGGCGTCGTTGCGGATCGTCCCGTCGAGGAGCTTGCGGCGCTCGCGGCTCGGCTCGGCCTGCAGTCACTGCAGCTCCACGGCAACGAGCCGCCGGCCGTCGTCGCGGCGCTCGGGCCGCTCGGCTTTCAGGCGTTGCGCATCGCTACGCGCGAGGACGTGACCCGCGCGCGCGATTTCTCCGGCGCCCGCCTGCTCGTGGACGCCAAAGTCTCGGGGGAGCTCGGCGGCACCGGCCACACGTTCGACTGGTCGCTCGTCACGGAGCTGGCTCGCGAGCGGGCCCTCGTGCTCGCCGGGGGCCTCACCGCGGCGAACGTCGCGACGGCGGTGGCTCGGGTGCACCCGTACGGCGTCGACACCGCGAGCGGCGTCGAAGGCACGAGCCCGCGCTCGAAGGACCCGGAAAAGATGCGCGCCTTCGTGCGCGAGGCGCGGCGTGCGTCACGCGAGCTCGACTTGGTACAGCCGGCGCGCACGGCGAAGCTCCGCTAGTTCACGGGGGCGGCACGCGCCGCCCGCCTCCGCCGAAGCAAGTTCGGCGGAGCCTTCCCCCCACGCGGGGCGCGAGGTCGCTCGACACGAGCGCTTCCGTGGATTACGAGCGCCGAGGATCCCATGACCGTCAACGCCCGCGTCGGCTACTACGGAGAGTTCGGCGGCCGCTTCGTCGCCGAAACGTTGGTCCCGGCACTCGAAGAGCTCGAGCGAGCGTTCGAGGAGCACGTCAAGAGCCCCTCCTTCCAGGCGGAGTGGCGCGGCCTGCTCGCGAGCTACGTGGGCCGTCCGACGCCGCTCTACCGCGCCGATCGACTGGCCAAGGCGCTCGGGCTCGAGGACGGAACGCTCGCCGAGCTGTGGCTCAAGCGCGAGGACCTCTGTCACACGGGTGCGCACAAGATCAACAACGCCCTCGGGCAGCTCCTGCTCGCCGAGCGGCTCGGCAAGCAGCGCATCATCGCCGAGACGGGCGCGGGCCAGCACGGCGTCGCGACGGCCACCGCGGCGGCCATGCGCGGCTTGCCCTGCGACGTGTACATGGGCGCCGTCGATGTCGAGCGGCAGGCACCGAACGTCGCGCGCATGCGCATGCTCGGGGCGCGCGTGATCCCGGTCGAGGCCGGCTCGCGCACGCTGAAGGACGCGATGAACGAGGCGCTCCGCGACTGGGTCACCAACGTGCGCACCACGCACTACTGCGTCGGCTCGGCGGCGGGCCCGCACCCCTACCCCCTGCTCGTGGCAGAGCTCCAGCGCGTGATCGGCGACGAGGCGCGCGAGCAGCTGCTCGGCCTGGGGGGCCTGCCGGATGCGGTCGTGGCCTGCGTCGGGGGCGGCTCGAACGCCATCGGCATGTTCCGCGCGTTCATGGACGATCCCGTGCCGCTCTACGGCGTCGAGGCAGCGGGCGAAGGTATCGAGACGGGGCGTCACGCCGCGACGCTCACTGCGGGCCGCGTGGGCGTGCTTCACGGCGCGCGCACCCGGGTCCTGTCCGACGATTTCGGGCAGATCATCGAGGCGCACTCGATCAGCGCCGGGCTCGATTACCCGGGCGTCGGACCCGAGCACGCCGCGCTCGCCGAGAGCGGCCGCGCGACGTACCTCACGGCGACGGACGAGGAAGCTCTTCGCGCCGCTTACCTCGTCGCCCGGCAGGAAGGCATCCTGATCGCGCTCGAGACCGCGCACGCCTTCGCGCGCATCGCCGAGGTGGCGCGACGCGAACGACTCCGCGCCGGCCGCGCCGTGCGCCTCGCCGTCTGTCTCTCCGGGCGCGGCGACAAGGACCTCGCGACCCTGCTCGAGCGTGCCCCATGACGAACGGTCGCATCGACGCGTGCTTCGGCGCGCTCAAGCACAGCAAACGCACGGCGCTCGTCGCCTACCTCGTGATCGGCGAGCCCAACGTCGAGGAAAGCCTCGACTGCGCGCGCGCCGCGCTCGATGCCGGTGCCGACATTCTCGAGCTCGGCGTGCCGTTCAGCGATCCCACGGCCGACGGTCACGTGATCGCGGCGGCCGCCTACCGGGCGATCCAGCACGGCGGCTCGTTGCCCGCGGCGCTCGAGGTGGCGACGGCCCTGCGCAAGCACAGCCAAGCGCCGCTCGTGCTCTTCTCCTACGTCAACCCGCTGCTCGCGTTCGGCGAGACGCGCGTGGCGGCGGCGGCGAAGAACGCTGGAATCGACGGCATGCTCTTGGTCGACTTGCCGCCCGAGGAGGGAAGCGAGCTTCGCGCCGGCGCCGCGCGCGAGGGGATCTCGATCATTCCGCTCGTCGCGCCGACGACGGGGCGGGCGCGCGAGCCACGCGTGCTCACGGGTGCGAGCGGCTTCGTCTATTACGTGTCCGTCACGGGGGTGACGGGCAGCCGCGAGGCCCCGCTCGCCGAAGCCGCGCGCGAGGCGTCGGCGCTGAGAGCTCGCGCCGGCCTTCCGGTCGTCGTCGGGTTCGGCATTCGCACCCCGGAGCAGGCGACCGCGGTGGCTTCCGCAGGCGTGGACGGAATCGTGGTCGGGACCGCCGTCGTGCAAGCCATCGTCGAAGCGAAGGATCGCGCGGCGCGACCGAAAGCCGTCGCGGAGCTCATCGGCAGGCTCCGGCGCGGCCTCGATACGCGCTAGTGGGGCGCCGGGTACCCCTTGTCCGGCGTCATCGCGACGATCCAGCTCTCCACGAGCCCGACGCCCGTCTGATCGACGACGTTCGTCGCCTGACGCGGCATCTGCGCGTCACTCATGCGTACCTTCATGCGCGCGAGCAGCAAGCTGCGTTCGGGCTGCGTCGGGCTCAGATCAACGAACGGACCGCTCGCGGGGACGGGCAGAGCCGTGATCGGCGCGTTCGGGCTCGGCACGCGGCCGAGTCCCGTCGTCACGGCGCGCGTCGTCTGCACGCTGCCGAGCGTGCTCGCGTCGAGCCGGAGGTAGAGCCCGGTCTCGCGGGCGAGGGCCGGCGCGGTGTCGTTGTGGCAGCTCACGCCGCAGTTGGCGTGCAAATAGCCGAGGGCGGCGCGTTCGGTGGCGTCGCCGGGAACCGTGACGTTCAGCGGGCTCGGCGCGCCCGCGTCTTTGCCCGTCCAGGTGACGAGGGCGCGGTCGACGAGGGCCTTGGCGTCGAGCCCCACGTGGTCCCCACCGCCGCTCAGCATGAGCGCGTCCCAGCCCAGGATGAAATCCGCGCGCCCGGCGTGGCACTCCTTGCACATGGTGCGCGGCGGCACCGTATGGCCGGTGCCGAACAGGCTCGCCACGCCCTCGTTGTTCTGGACGGCCGTGCTGCCGTCCTCGGTCCAGACGTACGTCGTGTACATCCAGCCGCCGTCGACCTTCTGCATCAGACGCGTCTCGCCGAGACGTGGGCCGCTCGGCGTCGGAACGCGGAATTCCTTCCAGAAGCGCGTGCCGATCGGGTAGCGGAAGTCGTCGACGTTGGTGACGTCGACCGTCGTGCCCGCGGGCAGCGAGACCCAGCGCTGCTTCACGGCTCCGTCGGACCAGAGCTGGTACGCGGGCTCGTACGCCTCGACGCCGCACGCGAGCGTGCGCTTTTCCCAGTTGCCGTAGAGGCCGGTGCAGCGGAGCTCGCCGTAGAGCACCGCGCCCGGCGGCACCGTGCAGTCGGAAGGCAGCACGAACGGCTCGCAAGGCGGAGGCTTCGGCGGCTCCGGCTCGTCCGCCGTGGGCGCACCCTCGCCGCACCCGAGGCACGCCGAGAGCAACGCGAGGACGAGGAGGAGTCGCGGAGCGGCGATCACGGAGCCGGGACGATCTGGAGCAGAGCGTTTTCGTTCACGACCAGGTAGAGCTCGCGCGCGTGATCCTCGACAATCTGCGTGAGCGAGGCGATGGCGGGAACGCCGTCGCCCACGGAGACGAAGTAGCCGTCGTCCGGCACGTTGACGTCGCGCGTGTAGTCGATGGGCGTCACTTCCGAGGTCTTGTCGCCACAATGATAGAGCGCCGCCATGTTGTCGCCGGCCCAATCGCCGAACAAGAACGCGCCCTTGAGCGCGGGGATCGCGCTGCCGCGGTACACCGCGCCCGCGACGATCGAGCTATAATCGCAAAACGGGGAGGTCGAGCAGGCGGGGGCGAGACCGCCGCCGCCGCCGTGCGTCGTGAAGAAGATGGGCGGTGTCACGGTCGAGCCCGGGCGCTGGTCGTGTCCGCTGCAGGTGGGCTCGTTGGCCTCTTCGCTCGCCCAGCCGAAGTTCAGGCCTTTTGCGTCCTTCGGCACGACGTTGAGCTCCTCGTGCGTGTCTTGGCCGACGTCGCCGATGTAGAAATCCCCCGTCTCGAGGTCCCAGCCGAAGCGGAACGGATTGCGCAGGCCGTAATGGAGCACGCGCGGATCGCCGTCGGCGACGAACGGGTTGCCGGCGGCGCCGTACGGAGCCTCGGCCGCGAGATCGAAGCGCAGGAGCTTACCGTTCGGTGACTGGATGTCCTGCGGCGCGCCGACGAAGCCCTGGTTGTTGTTGCACATGCCGCCGCCGTCGCCCATGCCCATGTAGAGCAAGCCGTCGGGGCCGAACTTCGCCATGTACGAGTTGTGGATGTTCGGAAACTGTCGTCCGTCTTCGGGCGCGCCGTCGAGGCTCATGATGGTGCGCACGGGCGTCGTGTCGGCGACGTACGGATCGGCGGCCGAACGCTGGTGCTCGAGCAACAGATCCTTGTCTTGTCGATCGCCCTTCGTCGGTGTGAGCACGATGTAGAAGAGGCCGCTCGTCGCGTAGTCGGGCGCGAACGCGATGGAATGGAGGCCGCGCTCGTCGTAGGAGGCGTCGAGCGCAATCTCCGAGGTGACGTCGTAGAACGGCGCCGGCTTGAGCGCGCCGCCCGAGAGCACGCGAATGCGCCCGCGCTGCTCGACGAAGTACCAGTCGTCCGAGTCCGGCGGCTGCGCGGCAAACGACACCGTCGCGAGGTCCGAGCTCTGGAACACCTTGCGTAGGCCGAGCGCGCCAATCGCCGGCTTCTTGCTGGCGTCACACGCGACCGCGACCGGCATGCCTCCGGCACCCGCCGCGGAGATGCCGGCGCTACCCGCGACGACGCCATCGCCGCCCGCGCCGCTCACCATGCCGGTGCCTCCAGTGCCCGCCGGGCTGCCCGCGGCGCCGCCACTGCCGCCGGAGGGGGTGACAGAAGCGCCACCGTTGCCCGAGGCGCCCGCGCCGGGGGAGCTCCCGGCGCCGCCGCCCGCGCCCGCGGAACCGGACTGCGCGGCGCTCGTCCCAGAGCTCGCGCCCGACCCGACGCCAGCCCCGGGCGCTCCAGACGTGCCGCCCTGACCACCGCCTCCGTTGCCGCCACCTTTTTCGCCGCAGCCGAGCGCGCCGGCGCCGAAGCAGAGCAGAAACGCAGAGAAGTACGCGGTGCGCATTGCGAAGTCCTATGCCCGCGTCGCGTGCCCGATATTCGCGCCGAGGGGAGCCTGCTCGCGAGGGACGCGGCGCGGCTCAGAGCGTCGCAGTGAGCATGCGCACCGCAAAGCCCGTCTGCGAGCTCACGACGATCGCGCCATGCGCCACGCCTCCGCCCGGCGCTTCACCGACCGACCCGACGTTGACGATGCGCACGTCGGCGACCTCGCGCTCGAACGGCACGTGGCTGCCTCCGCACACGACGATATCGGCCGGCTCGTCGCCGAGCAGCGCGATGATCTCGTCGTCGGTCATGTCGAAGGTGAGCGGCTCGCTCGGATCCGCCGGGGACCCGTGCACGACGAGCAGCGTGTGGCCGGACTCGAGGGGCAAGGTGGCCATCGTCGGCAGCTTGCCGAGCCGCGCGATGATGAGCTCCCCGAGCTCGGCGTGGACCTGCTTCAGCCGCTCGATACGCTGGCGCTCGCCGGGGCTCGCCGCGGCAAGCTTGGTCGGATCCACCTGAGCGAGCGCTCGGTCACCGAGACCTTGAACGCACAGGGCGCGGTGCTCGACCAGGATCTTCCAGACGGCGAGCGGCTCCGGCCCGGGGAAGCACAGGTCGCCGCACGCAACGAGCTTGTCCCACCCGTAGACGTCGGCCTCCCGCATCAAGGCGCGGAGTAACGCGGCGTGGCCGTGGATGTCGGAGACACACAGAAAGCGCATGGGGGCGCGGCTGCGACAGCCACGAAGAGCGGCGTTACTTCGGACGCCCGCGGTCGGCAACGGGCGGCGTTCTTCCGCCGCGAATCCCGGGGGATCGCAGCCGTGCCATCATCCCCGGCGTACGGGCGCGATGGACGATTTCACGAGACTTGCCGAGGCGATCGACCCGGACCGCGCCGCGCGCCTGGCAAAGGACCTCGGCCCCCGGCCGCTCGCCGTCCTGCTCGGGTCCGCCTTCCCGCCCCTCACCCCGCAAGCCGCCTGGCAGCTCGAGGCCCTCGAAGCGATCGCAACCCGAGGCTGGCGCGCGGTCCGGCGCGGCTCTTCGTTCGATCAGCTCCTGCCTCGCCCGGGCAGTCTGCCTCCCGAGGACGCGGAGCAACGGGTCCAGCGCCTGCGCCGCTTTGGGTGGGCGGAGAAGGCGCGTATCGCGTTGCGCGAGCTCTTGCCGGCCGAGCTCGGCGGCGCCGAGATCGAGACGACCTCGCGCGAGCTCAGCCGGCTCGCCGACGCGTTGCTCGAGCGCGCCTTGGCGGAGGCAGAGGCGGAGGTCGCCGCGCGCTACGGACCGCCGCGTCAAGCGAGCGGCGAGCCGTCGCGCTTGGCGGTGATCGGGCTCGGCAAGCTCGGCGGGCTCGAGCTCAACGCGGGCTCGGACGTCGACCTCCTGTTCGTGTACGACACGGACGAGGGGCAGAGCGCCGTGACCCTCCACGAGCATTGGACGCTCGTCGTGCGGCGCGTGGTCGAGCTCGTCGGCTCGACGAGCGCGGACGGCTTGCTCTGGCGCGTCGACCTCCGGCTCCGGCCCGAGGGCTCGCAGGGCCCGCTCGTCAACTCGCTCGACGCCGTCGAGCGCTACTACGCGCGCTGGGGGCGGTTCTGGGAGCGCGCGGCGCTGCTGCGAGCGCGGGCCTCGGCCGGGGCGCGCGACCTCGGCGAGGTCCTCGAGCGCGATATCGCGACCCCGTACGTATTCCGGCGTGAGGTGGATCCGAGCGTTGCGGAGAGCCTGGCCGAGCTGCTCCTGCGCTCGCGCCGCGAGCTGTCGCCGGATCCGAAGCGCGATTTGAAGCTCGGCGTGGGGGGCATCCGCGAGGCCGAGTTCTTCGTGCAGACGCTGCAGCTCGTGTGGGGCGGGCGGGAGCCGAGCCTGCGCGTGCGCGGCACCCTGCCCGCGCTGGCGCGCCTGCGCAGCCGCGGCTTGGTGAGCGACGGCGAGGTGAGCGCCATCTCCGAATCGTACGCGCTCTTGCGCAAGCTCGAGCATCGGGTCCAGTGGCTGAGCGACGTGCAGACCCACCTCACGCCGACGGGCGACGCGTTCGCCCACCTCGCGCGAACGATGTGGGTCGACGAGCGCGCGCTCGTGACGGCGCTCGACCGGGCGCGCTCGACCGTGCATGCCCACTTCACGCAGTTGGCACCGCACCGCACGACGACGGCGTCGGCATTCGAGCCGGTGGCCGCCGCGCTCTCCGCCGACGGAGACGCGCTCGCTTCGCTCGCGGAGGCTGCCTACGGCAACGGCGAAATCGCCGAGCATCTCGGCGGCTTGTCGCGGCGCCCCGACGACCTCTTGGGCGAGCTCACGCGCGAGCGCTTCCCGGGGCTCGCGCTCGCGGTGCTCGAGGAGCTCAATGCCTCGCCCGATCCGGAGCAGGCC
>DASUGE010000243.1:0-9128 GCA_036274215.1 Polyangiaceae bacterium
TCCTTCGCGAGGCCCTTCTTCGACTGCACCTTCACCAAAGACGCCGTCAGCGTGGTCTTGCCGTGGTCGATGTGTCCGATCGTTCCCACGTTCACGTGCGGCTTCGTCCTGTTGAACTTCTCTTTGGCCATGATGACTACCTTCCGACTTCCTTCCTACTTGCCGACTTCTTTACCGAGGGGGTTCCGCTTCGAGCCCACAACCAGAGTTGAACTGGTGACCTCGTCCTTACCAAGGACGCGCTCTGCCAACTGAGCTATGTGGGCCAACCAATCCTTTGCGCAGCGTGCGCGCCGTAGAGCGGGAGAAGGGATTCGAACCCTCGACGTTCAGCTTGGAAGGCTGATGCTCTACCAGTTGAGCTACTCCCGCGGAGAACCGAGGGCCGGGAGTTGTGATCGACGATCCCCCCGCGCGCAATCGCTGACTTATTGTTCAGTGCCGAGACCACGCTCCCCGCGCGCCCCGAGTCTTCGTTAAACGCGCCCGCCGCACCAAGAGTTTCAGCCGCCCGGCCAACCCCCACAGCGGAGGCCCTACCGAGCCGTCCTGCAACCCGACCAACCGAAGCCGCACGGAGCCGCACTGCAACCCCACCAACCGCCAGTGGTGCCCCCACGGGGGCAGCGTGCTCAATCGCACGCGAGGCGCAAGCCTCGCCGGCAGCCACCCGGGAGTCTTGGAAGAACAGATCGACGTCAGCCATCGCAGCGGAAAGCCGTACGACAAACCGGCGAGGCCGGCGGAAGGTGGTTTCCGGACGCGACTGACGACGGGGCCCGACACCCGCCCCCAACTTCACAAAAAATACGGTGGAGGGTGTTGGATTCGAACCAACGTAGGCAATGCCGGCAGGTTTACAGCCTGCTCCCTTTGGCCGCTCGGGCAACCCTCCGAGGTAAACGCTGAACGTCGAGCTAGCGGGGGGACTCGAACCCCCAACCACCTGTTTACAAAACAGGTGCTCTGCCAGTTGAGCTACGCCAGCCGGGAGCACACGCCGGCCCGCACGTCGCGCGAAGCGGCGCGTGGAGGCGGGCGGCGGAGAAGGGAGGCGTCGAGCGTGCATCGGCAGGTCCGACGGTGGGCCGGCGCGGTCTTCTAGACCGAACCACGCGCGCACCAAAAAAAAGAGGCACCCCACCCTTCATTCCCCCCTCCAGCATCACGTCGCGGGGAGAAGGTGGGGCGGGGGTCGACGGAACGGGGGCCTCGTAGCGCTGGGTATGGGCACTGTCAAGCATAATTCATACCGAGCCCCGGGCCGCTCCACCTGCACGCGAATCGCACGCAAAATCCCTTATGTTTTCGGCTCGTTGACTGAAACACCTTCAGGGCGCTATCGAGGCGCTGGAGGGGTACTGGCAGCCGAGGCCCGAGAGTTCGCCGCTTTGCCCCGGAGCTCCGCGCGGATCCGGGTGAGCGCCTCCTCGAGCTCGGCCCGGGTGTACGGGAGGCGCGCGAGGCTCTCAGCCTCGGCTTGCTCGGCCTCGCGGATGCCCGCGAGCGTCGTGCGTGCGCGCTCGACCCAGGGCGACCGCTCGTGCTCGCGCTCGGCCATCGTGAGGGTGTGGTCGAGCATGCCGTGCGCCTTCTCGAGCAGCACCGAATAAAGGAGCCGCGTCGCGCCGTAATAGAGCAACCGGCGATCATCGGTGTCGGCGGAGGCGGGGGGCTTCATCGTGCCCATGAGCTCGCGATGCAGGTTGTCGTAGAGCTCGCCGACGCGAACGCCCGAGAGGAGCGACCAGTGCGGGTCGTACGCGCGCCAGCTATCGGAGTAAGCGCTCTGCGCGTCGAGGATGAGCTGACACCGCGCCTCCATGCGCGCAGCGAACGTCTCCGTGCCGTCGAGGTGGATTCTTTCCGCGCGCACCCGCCGGACCTCGCCGAGCGCGTAGTAGAGCGGCGCGAGCTCGATCGGTAGACGCCCCGCGAGATCGAGACCGCGCTGCTCGACGACGTTGCGACCGCGCTCGACGAAGCCGCTCGCGTGCACGTCGTCCCCTTGGCTCACGCTCGCGAGCGCCTTGCCCGCGTAGACCGCGATCTGCTGCAGCGCGCCGAGCTCGTTCACGCGCTCGAGCGCACGGTCCGCAAAACGCCCGGCCCACGCCCAATCCTCCTCGTAGAGCGAGAGGCGCACGCCGCGCGTGGCGGCTTCCGGTGCGCGGGGGTGACGCGGGAAATGATCGACGACGGCCTCGTAGCGCTCGAGCGCCGCCGCGTGCTCGTGGAGGATGTCGTGGGCTTCGCCGGCGAGAAATAACGCCTCCGGGGCGAGAGCCCCGCCGGGCTCGAGCTTCGCGACCCGGTCGAAATAGGCGGCCGCCTGCCGGTAGTCTTCGCGCGCGGCCGCCTGGTGCCCGGCCTCGAAAATCTCCTCCAGGCTCGCCGTCTCGGTGGGCGTCACGACGATGCGGGAGACGTCGGTGGTCGGGACCGGGGCGGATGCCGAGCGCGCGAGGGTCGAGGGATTACCGCAGGCTACGAGCCCGCCGCACGCCGCAGTGAGGAGCGCGACGACGACCCGGTGCATACCGAAGAGCGTAGCGCGTCGAGCCTATTTTCGCAGGCGGCCAATCACTGCGCGTTTCGTGGAGTGCGGTTTCGGTGTGACCGCCATGTTTCAGCTCGGGCGCGCCGGGGCGCTCGAAACGGCATCTTTCAGGCCCTGGCGGCTCAACCGGAAATCGTTGACGTCCCGAGTGAGAGGCATACCTTAGTTGTCAGTGACTGCAGGTCTCGCCGGCAGGGGAATCAAGAGGGCTCTCGAGCTGTCCACCGCGAAGCAGCAGGCGAACGTGCGCTCACGGAGCGAAGGAGGTCGAAACGATGAAGCAGGGAACGGCGGAATTTCACCTGAACCATCTGGAAGCCCGGCATCGCGATCTGGACGAAGCCGTGGCTCGACTCGGGCGTCGCGCCTACCTCACACCCAGTGAGCAACGCACCGTGTCGGACCTGAAGAAGGAACGACTCCTGACGAAGGATCGCATCACCGTCCTCAGACGTTCGGAGCCTCCGCCGAGTCGCTGAACGCGACCCGAGTCGCCCGGCGCGAAGCTTAGCGAGGGGGCGAGGGCGGCGCGTTGTCGGTCGGCGCCGGGGCTGGTGCCGTACCGTCCGCGGGCTGCTCGACGAAACCGGCAGCGTTCTTGTCGAAGCGCTCCGACCCACCGTAAACGTCGTTGTTCAGATCAGCGAGGGACTTGTCGAGGCGGTCGCGCCACTCTTGGTTCAGGCCACCCGGGTGAGCCTTGTCCATCGAGTGCGCGATGCCGAGCCAGTGGCGCGCGTACGGGCGGAAGCCGAGGCGGTAGTCCGTCATGCCGCGCAGGTACGCGTAGCGCGCCTGGTCGTTCAGGCTGAGCGAGCTCATGTCCGCCTCGAGCAAGCGCCAGATGGCGAGCGCATGCTCGTACTGGTTCTCCTCGTAGAGGCGCTGGCCGCGGTTCAGATCCTCGCGGTAGGTCGTGCAGGCGACCAGGGCGAGCGCGGCGAGAGCGGCGAGGCGCATGAGACGAGCTTGACGCTACCCTACCCGTTTTTCCGGAACAAGAGCCGGAACACGGGCAAACCGTCCGCGACGGCGCGGTGCTCGCGCGGGCTTTTTGCGCCGAAGGGGTTTTCGTCGAGGCGTGGCCCGGGCGTTACCGGAGCGAGGCCGCTCGTCGCGAGGCAAAGCGCTTCGTAGCTCGCGGCGCGCTCCTCCACGTCCGTCTGAATGAAGAGCTCGCCCCCGGGCACGAGCACGCGCACGAGCTCGGAGAGCAAGGGGCCGCCGAGCAACAGGCGCTTGGCGTGTCGCTTCTTCCACCAGGGGTCGGGAAAATGAACGAACACGCGCCGCACCGACGCGGGCGTGAAGCGCGGCAGCACGACCTTCGCGTCCTCGGCGAAGACGCGCGCGCGGCCGGCGTGCGGGGACGCGCCGATGCGCCGATCGACGATCGTCGCCCACTTGCGACGGATCTCGAGGCCCACCAGGCGCGCGCTCGGCTCGGCCGCTAGTCGTTCGAAGATGAAGCCGCCGCGCCCCGGTCCGAGCTCGAGCTCGATGGGATCGCTGCCGGCGCCGACGAGTGAGCGCGGATCGATGGCCTCGACCTCGGGCAGGCGTGGCGCATCGGAATAAGGTCGAACACGGTCGCTGGGTTCCACGGGGGGGACCGAGTATACAGAGGCGCGTGACGCCGACGGCCCTCGACGCGCCGCTCCTCGCCGAGCTTCGCGCGCGGGCCCGCTCGTGGGCGCGAACGCACGGGGTTCGCGCGGCCGTCGTGCTCGGCCTCGCCTTCGTCACGACGCGCGCGGTCCTCCGAACGACCGGGGGCGTGCCGGCCGTACCGCTCGACGACTCGTTCATCCACTTCCAGTACGCGCGGTCGTTCTGGGAGGGGCGAGGCTTCGCGTTCAGTCCGGGGGCGGCGCCGGTCGCGGGCGCGACGAGCCTGCTCTGGCCGCTGCTGCTCGCGCTGCCGTACGGGCTCGGCCTGCGCGCCGAGCGCCTCGTCTGGGCGGCGTGGGCGTTCGGGTGGGTGGCGCTCGGCCTGCTCGGACACGAGACGCGGCAGGCGAGCAAGAAGCTCCTGAGCCCCGACGGGGCGCTCGCGGCGGAGGCGCTCGTGCTCTGCTTCGGCGGGCACGTGTGGTTCGCGGCGAGCGGCATGGAGGTGGTGCCGCTCGCCTGGCTCCTGCTGCGCGCCGTGCGACGGAGCGCCGAGTGGCTCGAGTTACCGGAGCGCACGCGGTCCGTCCCGCGAGAGCTCGTGCTGCTCGCGTGGCTCGGACCGCTGATGCGCCCGGAAGGCGTGCTCGCCACGCTCGCGTGCACGGTGGCGATTCTCGCCGGGGCCCGCGGACGAAAGCGGGTGCTCGCCGTGCCGGCGCTGCTCGGCGCGGCGGCGCCCCCGCTCGTGAATGCGCTCGCGACGGGCAGCGCGACGACGACGACGGCGCTCGTGAAGTGGCTGCCCCTGAGCCCGTACTGCGCCGATCTCGGCAAGCTGTGGCGCGCGGTGCTCGCCAACGTCGAGCTCCTGTTCGGCACGCTCTTGAACGGCGAGATTTGGAGCGCCGTGTTCCTGCCGCAGCACTCCGGGCTGTTTCTGTGGCTCGCCGTGCCGGCGCTCGTCGCGCTCGGGTTTCGGAACGGCGTGCGGGCACGCGCGTTGCTCCTGGCCGGGCTCTGCGCGGGGATGCTGATCCCGACGACGTACGACAGCTTCCTCTGGAATCGGCTGCGCTACCTGTGGCCGTTCACGGCGGGCTTTCTCATCGGCGTCGCGGCGCTCGCCGATTGGGTCGGCGTCGCGCTCGCGCGCTTCGAGCCCGGGCTCGAGCGACTGCGCTTGCTCGTGTCCGGCATCGCGCTCGGCGGCTTGTTGAGCCACCTCGGCTGGACGATCGACGATCTCGCGACGAGCTCGGACGCGATTCGCCGACAGCAAGCGGCGCTCGGTCATTGGGCGGCGGCAGCACTGCCGAGCGGGACCACCATCGGCGTGAACGACACGGGCGCGATCGCGTATTTTTCGGGGCACCGCGTGTTCGACGTCGTCGGGCTCACGACACGCGCCGAGGCGCGCTATTGGGTCGCGGGCACGGGCTCGCGGCTCGAGCACTACGAGCGGCTCGGCAAGGGGCGCTTGCCGGCGACGTTCATCGTGTACCCGGAATGGTTCGGGTTGCCCTCGCTGCTCGGCGAGTACCGCACCGAGCGGCGCGTGAGCGGCGCGACGATCCTCGGCGGCGAAACCATGGTCGCCTACGACGCGGACTACTCGCGGCTCGGCTCGGGAGCGCGTCCCACGCTCCGCCCCCACGACGAGGGAGCGCTGCTCGACGAGCTCGACGTGGCCGATCTGGAGAGCGAGCACGACCACCGCTACGCGCTCTTCGACGCAGTGGCGCTCGACGACGTGGCGCTCGACGAGGACGGCGTGCTGGACGGCGGGCGCAAAAATCGCCGGCTCGAGCATTTCGAGCTCAAGCTCGCGCCGCGCGGGGTCCTCGTGGCGCGACTCGAGGGCGATAGAGCGCTGCGCGTCGAGGTTCGCGCTGCGGGCGCGACGCTCGCTGCCGTCGAGCTCGTCCCCGACGCGTGGCGCGAGGTAGAAATCTCCGTGCCTGCGACGCTCGATGCATCGCGCCCCGTGGCGGTCGAGCTCGAGGCCAAAGACGGCGCCTTCACGGCCCTGCACTACTGGTCGTACCGTCCGGACCCGTGAGCGGCACGGCGAACGCGCCGTGGTATACGCCGGCTCTCGATGCGCAAACGGACGCTCGGCGCCACCGGAATCGAAGTGAGCGAGCTTGCGCTCGGCACCTGGGGACTGTCCGGCGACGGCTACGGTCCAGTGGAAGAGAAGGAGCAGGACGCGGTGATCACGCGGGCCCTCGCGCTCGGCGTCACCCTGTTCGAGACGGCCGACAGCTACGCGGGCGGCGAGATGGAGAAGCGGCTCGGCCGGCTGCTCCCGAAGGACGACACCGTGCGCGTCGTCACGAAGATCGGCACCGACACGGCGAGCACGCCTGCCCGCAAGCGCTTCGATGCGGAGTCGCTCAAGGCGGCGGCGGAGCGCTCGCGCGAGCGCCTCGGGCGCGACATCATCGACGTGCTCCTGCTCCACAACCCGAGCCCCGAGGCCATCAAGCGCGGTGAGGCGAGCCAGGCGCTCGCCGAGGTTTGCGAAAAAGGCGTCGCCAAGACCTGGGGCGTGAGCGTCGGCTCCGCAGACGGCGCGGCCGAAGCCGTGGCCGCCGGCGCCCCCGTCATCGAGCTCGCCTTCAACGCCTTTCACCTGCGCGAGCTTGCGCGCATTTCGGCCGACGTGAAGGAGAAGAACATCGGGATCCTCGCGCGCTCGGTGCTCGCGTACGGGCTCCTGTGCGGCAGCTGGCCGACGAATCACTCCTTCGAATCGGGCGATCACCGTGCCGAGCGCTGGGACGATCACGAGCTCCGCCGCCGCGTGATGCAGCTCAACGCGCTGCGCCCGAGCGTGCTCGGGGATTTCACGAGCATGCGCATGGTCGCGCTTCGCTACGTGCTCGCCGAGCCGCTCGTGTCGAGCGCCGTGCTCGGGCCGCGCAAGGTCGTGCAGCTCGATCAGCTCGTGCGCGACGCGGGCAAGGACGGCAACTACTTCCCGGGTGGCGTACGCGACGCGATCGACGTCCGGGTGCGCGTAGCCGGAGTGAAGACTTGAATGACTCGACGCTCGACGTGCTGATCGGCATCGCGGCCGAGGCAGCCGGTGTCGTGGCCGAGGTGTACGCGACGCCCTTCACCGTCGAGTACAAGGGCCCACGCGATCCGGTGACGATCGCCGACCGGCGAGCGAACGAGCTCATCTGCGAGCGGCTCGAGCGCGCCTTCCCCGGCGTGCCGATCGTGGCTGAGGAGAGCCCGCCCGAGTCCTTCGCGGACTTCCGGGCGTCGAACGATGTCTTCTTCGTCGATCCCGTCGACGGCACGAACGAGTTCATCGAGCACCGTCCGGAGTTCGTCGTGATGATCGGGATGGTCGAGGGCAACGTCGCGACGCGCGCCGTGATTCACGCTCCCGTCGCCGGCACGGCCTGGGCCGGAACCGTCGGTCGCGGCGCGCTCAAGCTCGAACGCGGCGGCGCACGCGAGCCGATTCACGTCACGAAGGTCGGCGAGCTCGCGGCGGCGACCGTCGTATCCTCCCGCTCGCACCGGAGCCCGAAGCTCGAGCGCGCCCTCGAGGCCCTCGGCGTGCACGCCATCACCTCGCTGGGTAGCGCAGGGCTCAAAGGGGCCGAGGTCGCGCGCGGGGCGGTCGAAGCGCACGTGGCGCCCCATTATGCCGGCAAGCGCTGGGACGTGTGCGCAGCCGATGCGCTCGTCGCGGCGGCCGGGGGCCGCGTGACCGACGCCTGGGGCGATCCCATCGACTACCGGGCGGAGAGCCTGACGAACGATCGCGGGCTCGTGGCGAGCAACGGCCTCGTCCACGACACGATCCTCGCTCGACTGCGGCAGCACCGCGGCGAAGCCTGACCCCGCGCGCACCGACTTCTCCCCACATTCACCTACCCCGGCACCGAGCCGGCGCGGTGGCGGCTTCAGGGACTCTCGTTGACAGCCCGAACGCGGGCGGCCTAGCTTCGAGGCCCCGCGGAAAAGCACGGCTTTTCCGCAGGGTTCTGGAAGGAGCTCTCATGCGAACCTCGCGCGCCATCGCGTCGCTCATCAGCTCGCTCATGCTGCCCGTGAGCCTCACCACGGCGGTCCTCGTGACCCCGGCCCTCGTGGGCTGCAAGGACGAGGGGCAGCCCGAGTACTGGGTTGAGAAGCTCGACGATCCGTCCTGGCGTGCGCGCGCCGTCACGCGCCTCGTTCAGTTCTACGAGGACACGCTGAGCCGCAAGAACAACGACCTCAAAGCGCCCGAGGTCGTCGAGCTCGTCAACAAGACCGTGGAGCCGCTCACCAAGCTCTACGTCGACCAGTACGACAACATCGACTCGAAGTCGCGCGTCGCGCTGATCAAGCTCCTCGCCGACTACCGCGACAAGCGCACCGAGCCGGCGTTGAAAAAAGCTTTCGACATGTTCGTCAAGATGCCGAAAACGAGCCGTGACGAGACGGACATCAAGTGGGCGTCGCGCGCGAACGAGGATCTGAAGCTCGATAGCTTGAGCCTTCCGATGCTGGAGGCGTTCCGCAAGCTCCGCACGAGCTCGATGCTCGGCGGCGTCGCCTACCGCGATATGGCCGAAGCGCTCGTCGCGCAGCCGCCCAACAAAGCGCTCGTCGGCCCGCTGATCGAGATGATCAAGGCGCCCGCCGTGCCGCCCAACGAGAAGGACAAGACGTCCTTCGACGATTGGAAGGATCAGATCGTCTGGCAGGACACGGCCGCGAAGGTGCTCGGCAAGATCGGTGATCCGAGCGCGACCGAGCCGCTCATCAAGGTGATGCTCGATCCGGCGAAGGGCACCACGGAGTTCACGACCGTCCAGATCACGAGCGTGCTCGCGCTCGTGAAGATCGGGAAGCCGGCGGCGGACGCCGCGGCGAAGCTCTTGAAGAGCGACTACGAGAAGCTCCAGACGTTCGAGCTCCGGCGCATCCGCGAGGTGACGGGCTC
>DASUGE010000244.1:0-5761 GCA_036274215.1 Polyangiaceae bacterium
GACTGGACCGATACGCCCGCTCGAGCCGTGAGCTCGAGCAACGCCATGGTCGTCGCGGGGCCCGTGCTGGTCGCGAGACGCGCGATGCGGTCGTCACCCGTAGCCGTATCGACGCCGGGCAGCGTCGCCACGCGCGAAAGCCAGCCCGACGGTGGATCCGCGAACCCGACCTCGAGCGTCACCTGGCCCGAAACGGCCGCCTTGAGGCGGAGCGGCGAGTCGAGCGCCTTCAGCGCGCCGTGATCGACGATGGCGATGCGATCGCAGAGCTTGTCGGCTTCATCCATGTAGTGCGTCGTGAGCAGCACCGTGAGATCGCGCTCCGCCTTGATCTTCTTCAGCATCTCCCACACGGCCGTGCGCGAGACCGGATCGAGCCCCGTCGTCGGCTCGTCCAAGAAGAAGATGCTCGGCTCGTGCACGAGGCCCCGCGCGATCTCGACGCGGCGCCGCATGCCCCCCGATAGATTCTTCACGGGCTTGTCGGCCCAGGCCGTGAGCTCGACGGCCGCGAGCAGCTCGTCGATGAGCTTCCTGCGGCGCGCGCGCGGAACGCCGTAAAGCTTCGAGAAAATGAGCAGATTCTCCTCGGCGCTGAGCTCGAGATCGCTCGTCATGGCCTGCGGGATGACGCCGATCACGCGCCGCACGCCGTCCGGATCCTTTCGCACGTCGAAGCCGCCGACGAGCGCCGTGCCCTCCGTCGGCGGGACGAGCGTCGTGAGCATGCGGATCAGCGTCGACTTGCCGGCCCCGTTCGGGCCGAGCATCCCGAAGATTTCGCCTTTTTTCACCTGGAACGACACGCCGTCCACCGCGGTGAAGGTGCCGAAGCGTTTGGTGATGCCGCGGACGTCGATGGCATCCATCGGCTTCAGGCTCCGGTCGCGAGCGTGACGTACGCCGTCATTCCGACGGCGAGCCGCCGGTCGTGATTGTCCACGCGCAGGCGGATCTCGAACGTCTTGATGTCACGTTTCGTGCGGCTCACGTCGCGCTGCGTCGCGAATCCGGCATCGACGCGGCGCAGGAACACCTTGCCGCGCCGTGTCTCCCCCGAAGGGAAACGCACGTCGAGCTCTTCCCCGATGCGCAAGCGCGAAGCGTACGTTTCCTCGACGTCGACCCGCACCCAGAGATCGTCCGGATTCACCAGCGTGACGAGCGGCTGCGCCGCGCTCACGACCTCGCCCGCGCGCGCGGCGCGCACGTCTACGATGCCGTCGATCGGCGCGTGAATCTCGGCGTAGCCGAGGCGCACGTTCGCCTTTTCGGCCTGCGCTTCGGCCGCAGCTTCCTGCTGCTTGATGGACGACAGGGCGCTGCGCCGGGCGGTCACCTGCTCGGCGTTCGCGCGCGCGAGGCCCACCGCGGCCCGCTGCGCGTCGATCTGCTTGTTCACGGCCGCGAGGCGCGCCTCGGCGACGGCGGACTCCGTCTCGGCCTGCTCGAGCTCACGCTGCGTGAGGGCGCCGCTCGCCAGGAGCGCTCGCGTGCGCGCGAGGTTCGAGCGGGCATTCTTGACGGTGGCCTCGGCCTCGGCGCGCTGGGCCTCGACGGCCGCGAGCGTCGCTTGGGCCTGCCGGATCTGCTGCCCGGTCTGGAGCTCTTCGTAGCGGAGGGAGGCTTGCGTTTGCGCGATCTGGCCCGAGAAACCCTCGGCACTGTGCTTGAAGAAATCGCTGTCCGCCGCAAGCTCCGCCGGCGACAGCACCGCCAGGAGATCCCCCGACTTCACGCTGTCCCCCTCCTTCACGAGCAGCTTCTCGACGCGCGCCGTCACGAGCGGGCTCACGATCACGTCGTCCGTCGTGACGAGTCCCGTCAGCGTCAACGTCTTCGGCGGGGCCGTGTAGGCGCGGTACGCGAAGACGCCCCCCGTAACGAGCGCTGCAACGACGAGGAGGCCACGCGGCGAGCGCTTCGGCTTGGCTTCAGGCATGGGTCAAACACCTGTATAAAACAGTTGTTTGAAGCGTCAAGGGAGCACGAAAAAAACGGCCTCAGCTGCTGCCCGAGCGGGGAGATGGCGGGAATAGGCTCGCTCGGGTAACTGAGGAGTCGCCCCGTCGGCGTTGCCGGAGCCGCGCGGCGGCGCTTGCTCGCATGAACCGTCTACGTCGCGTTTCGCTGCTCGCCGGGCTCCTTGCGCTGGGTTGCGGGGAAGAGAGCGCTACTACCCCGAGCGCGCCCGGATCCGGTGGCACGAGCGCCGCGGCCGGGACGTCGAGCGTGGGCGGGGGGCGCGCTGCGAGTGGCGGCGGAGGAATGCAAGGGGGTACCGGCGCGTCGGCCGGCGCCGCTCCCCTCTTCGGGGGCGCGAGCGGGGCAGCGCCGGCAGGAAGCGCTGGTCAGTCCGGCACCGGCGGCGGAACTTCGGGAACGGGCGGGAGCAGTAGCGGGAGCGGGAGCGGTGGCGCTGCAGCAGGCGCCGGTGGAAGCGGCGCGGGTAGCGGGGGCGTCAGCAGCGGGGGCGGCGGAGCGAGCGCAGGTAGCGCGGGCATGGTTCAAGCAGGGGGTCACGCCGGCGGCGGGATGCCCGTGCTCGACGACGATTCGCTCGCCGTGCGCTTCGCCGACGCCGTCATGGCGCGCGCGCCCGAGCCGCTCGACATCACGACCGGCGCGACGTTCGAGTACAACCACGGCATCGTCCTCCGCGGCATCGAGCAGGTGTACCGCTACACGAAGCAAGCGAAATACCTCGACTACATCCGGCGCTACGTGGACCATTTCGTGAGCAACACGGGCGACATCGGCATCGCCGCCGGGTACAGCCTCGACAACATTCAGCCTGCCGTGCTGCTGCCGTTCCTGTTCGCGGAGACCGGCGAGCAAAAATACGAGACGGCCGCCGATCAGGTGCGCGCGCTCTACGACGCGTTCCCGAAGAACGCCGACGGTGGCTTCTGGCACAAGCAGACGTACCCGAATCAGATGTGGCTCGACAGCATCTACATGGGTGAGCCGTTCCTCGCGGAGTACGGCGCCGTCGTCGGGACCTGCGGCAGCTTCTGCGCGGACACGGTCGTGCTCCAGTCGTCGCTCATCGCGCGTCACGTGCAGAACGCGACGACCGGCTTGCTCGAGCATGCCTGGGATGCCTCGAGCGGCTCGAAGGCGAGCTGGGCCGATCCCACGACGGGCGTCTCACCCGAGGTGTGGGGGCGCGCGCTCGGCTGGTACGTGATGTCGCTCGTGGACAACCTGCCGCTCTTGCCCGACGGAACGAACGGCAAGGCCGAGCTCGTGACCGTGCTCGGTAAGGCGCTCGACGGGCTCGCGAAGGCTCAGGATCCGGACACGGGGCTCTGGTACCAGGTGGTGGACAAGGGCGACCGCCCCGACGATTGGCTCGAAACGTCGGGCAGCGGCATGTTCGTGTACGCGATCGCGGCGGGCGTCCGGCGCGGCCTCGTCGATCCGAGTCTCTCCGCGGTCGCGACCAAGGGGTATAGCGGCCTCAAGACGAAAGTGACTTTCGACGGGCAGGGCCGCCCCAGCATCACGGGGGCGGTGCACGGCATGGGGGTGCAGAACGACTACGCGGGGTACCTGAACCAGATGCCGCTGCTCACCGACTCGCCGCACGGCCTGTGCGCCGTGCTGCTCGCGGCGAGCGAGATGGACGCGCACGCACCGTAACGTCAGGCTCACGCGCGCCGGCTCGGGGCTCTGCCCCCACGCTTCGTCACGCGTCGAGCAGCGGGGTCTCTGCGAGCGTCGGGACGACGCCCGCCTCGAGCGCATCGGCCCGGTCGAGGGCGTCTTCGCTCTCGTCTTCGTCCTCGTCTTCGTCTTCGTCGACCTCGCGGTAGCCCGGACCCTTGAGGTCTTGCTTCGAGAGGCGCGGCAGGCGGCGCTTGCCGACGGGACCCTCGTCCACGTAGTCGCGGAGGTAGGTCATGTCGCGCAGCGCCTCGAGCTTCGCGAGCGCTTTGACTTCGACCTGGCGGATGCGTTCGCGAGTGAGATTCATGATCGCTCCCACGTCCTCGAGCGTCGTGCCGCCGCGATCAGCCACGTCGAGCGCGCACGACTCGCCGAGATCCCATACCTCGAGATCCGGAAAATTCAGCTTGATCGCGCCGGTTCGCGCCGACACGTCGATGAAGAGGTGATGTTTGCACGACACGAACGGGCACGGCCGCGGCCCGTCGAGGCACTCCTCGCGCGTGCGCGGCTTATCGTAGTCGGTCTCGGGATAGAGCAAGCGACCGATCTCGAGCTCGCGCTTCGTCATGCGCTTGACGCTGATCGTTCGCGCGCGCACGTCGCGCTTGCGACGCGAGCGCCGCTGCTCGCGGGTAATGGCCGGCTCGCTCGCGAGCGCCGTAGCACCCTCCGTGGCGAGAACTTCGCCGGAAGTGACCGGAATGACCGTGGTGTCGCGCTCGTCGTTGTTCATGGGGACTGCCTCCGCTGAGAAAAACCGTCGTTTTGCCCGCACGATCCCCGCGCTCAGCGGACAGTCCACCGCTGAGCCGGCATCGCCTCGTTCGCGCCGTGCTGCCCCGGGTCCTCCGTCGCCGGCGACGGACCTGCCGTCGTCGCGCGATTGTTGGAAGATTTTTGGGGTATTGGGCTCGAATCGGATCGCAACGTTTCGGGCGGCGATCCGCGACCTCAGAGAGCAAGCTCTCAGGAGGCCGTGAGTTTTTCCATCTTCGTACCTTTGCCTAGCTTCTCTTCGATGGCCTCGAGTCGGGCCACCAGATCCCTGCTCATGGCGCGCGCGCCGATCACGTCGCGCTGCACCGCCGCCCCTTTGTCGAGCCGCTGCTCGCGCAGCACGTTGTCGAGCTTGTCGAAGATCTCGCTCAGCGTGCGCTCGAGCTCGGCCATGTCGTTACGGATGAACAAGAACTCGCGCGCGATGCGCTCGATCGTCATGTCCTCCGCCATCATGCGTTTGATGGTGACGATCTGCCGCACCACGTTGACCGGGTAGACGCCCTGCGAGCCCTGGTGCTTGCCCTTGCGCCCGACGCGCACGCTGCGCGGCAAGAGGCCGAGCTGCACGTATTTCCTGAGCGTCGCCTCGCTCAAGGGGATGTCGTGGCGCGCGAACAGATCGAGGATCTCGGCGGAAGTCAGGCCGCCGGGGCTCTGCTTCTCGATTGCGCTCAAGGTCCGCTCGTCCATCTCGCTTTTGATCCCTGGTGCCCGGGACCCGTGCGGGCCTCGCGAGCAGGGGCGAATATATTCCACTCAATGGATCGACCAAAGCGGATGCCGCGGAAAATTTGCACTATTTCCGCCGCAGCTCCATGGACGCTGCCCCCGGCTCCAGGTAGGACATTGTTCGTCATGTCCGACAGAATGTCCATGGAGCTGATTTGTCGTCCATCGCCCCGGGCGGCGCGCCGGCCGGGGGGCCCCATTGTGACCGGACAACCGCGGCCCTAGGCTCTGTCCGTGTCGGCCGTCCTGTACCGCGATGTGACGGCGAGCGGTGTGCGCGTGCGGGTGGCGGAGTCCGGGAGCGGCCCCACCCTCCTGCTCCTGCACGGTCTCTTTCTGGACAACTCGACCTGGAGCGGCGTGCGTGCGGCGCTGTCCGAGCGGTACCGCGTCGTCGCCCCCGACCTACCCGGCTTCGGCGCGAGCGAGAAGCCGCACCCGCGTCGCTTCCCGTACACCGTGGAGTCGTGCGCGGAGGTGATCGCCGATCTGTACGCCGGCCTCGAGCTCGGGCGCGCGACGCTCGGCGGGCAGTGCTGGGGCGGCGCCGGCGCGGTGACGCTCGCGGCGCGCCCCC
>DASUGE010000245.1:0-8137 GCA_036274215.1 Polyangiaceae bacterium
TTGGCGGCGGCGTATCGCTCCGGAGCTCGCGATCCGCTCGCCGTCGTCGAGCGCGCGCTCGCCCACGCGGCGGGCTTCGGCGTGCGCTCGCCGCTCTGCGCCCAGAACGTCGAGCGTGCCTTGCGCGACGCGCGCGCGAGCAGCGAGCGGTTCCGGCGCGGTGCGCCGCTCGGTGCGCTCGACGGCGTGCCGATCGTCGTGAAGGAAGAGATGGACGCCGAAGGCTACGCGACGCGCCTCGGCACTTCGTTCATGGCGCGCGAGCTCGCGGCGCACGACGCCGTGCTCGTCGCGCGGCTCGCGCGGGCGGGCGCGATCGTGATTGGACAGACGCCGATGACGGAGTACGGCCTCTCGCCGCTCGGCGTGAATCCGCATCGCACGATGCCGCAGAATGCGCAGCGCGAGGGGTACCTCGCGGGCGGCAGCTCGACGGGCTCGGCGGTGGCCGTCGCGCTCGGGCTCGCGGTGCTCGGTATCGGCACGGACGGCGGCGGCTCGATCCGCGTGCCGGCCGCGTACAACGGCATCTTCGGCATCAAGCCGAGCTACGGCCGCATCCCGTGCACCGGGCACGGCATGCTCGGCGATACTTCCGTCGTCCACTTCGGGCTGCTCGCGACCTCGAGCTCGGACCTGGCGCTCGCGCTCGAGCTCGGCGCGGGAGCCGACGCGGGCGATCCGGCGTCCGCCGCTGCACCGCCGCTCGAGCCGGGCGAGCTCCAGGCGGCGCTCGGACGCGGCGTGCGCGGCATGAAGCTCGGCGTCCCGGAGGCGGAGTGGGCGCGTGCCGACGAGAGCGTGGCGGCCGCCGGACGCCGAGCCCTCCAGGCGCTCGAGCGCGACGGCGCCGAGCTCGTGCCGCTCGAGCTTCCCCTCGCGCGCCACGCGGCAGCGATGGGGTACCTCACGGTCGCGCTCGAAGCCTACGCCGCTCTGCGCGAGGTCGAGGTGCGCATGGGCCACGCCCTCAATCCCGATTTGCGCATCTTCCTCGCCGGCTCCAGCGCCTTCGCCTCCGACGACTACGTCGACGCCCAGCGCTTGCGCGACACGCTGCGAGAGGAGCTCCGCGCGGCGCTCCGCACCGTCGATCTCGTGGCGCTTCCGACGGCCGCAAACACGGCGCCCAAGATCAGCGCGAGCGAGGCGCGCTCCGGCATAGTAGACCTGCCGGCACTGGACGCGGCCTGTCGCTTCGTGTTCCTCGCCAACCTCACGGGGCTACCGGCGGCGAGCGCACCGGTGGGCAGCGACGAGTCCGGCCTGCCGATCGGCCTCCAGCTCGTCGGCGATGCCTGGGACGAGGCGACGGTGCTCGCCGCCGTTGCTCAGCTCGAGCGGAGCGGGGTCGCGGTCGTGCCGCAAGCGCCCGGCGCGCTCGACCTGCTGGCGGGGGGCTGAGCGCTAGATCGTTCCCGCGCGCGCCTTGTCGATCCACTCGCGGATCTCGGACTCGATGACCGACAGGGCCTGATTCTTGAAGGGCCGGAGCAGGAACGGCACGTCCATGTCGAGGTCGATGGTCTTTTCCTGCACCTCGATCGCACCGCTCAGGCTGATACCTTTGACCGTGAACGAAATGTCGGCGCGGTTCGGGTTCACCCAGCGCGTCTGCGGGTTGTACTTGGCGAACTTTTGCCCGTAACTCTTGATCGCGGCCTCCGCTGCCTGCTTGGCGCGCTCCTGGCCGAGGTCGTGCGAAACCGAGTGCTTCATGAGGTCGGCCCTCCTCTACAAGCTGCGCGGCTCGACCGCAATCTCGCTGTAGACGCCGAAGTGGTCGGAGGGCCAAACAAGGCCCTCAGGGCCTTCCTGGGGCTCATTGAAGACGATTTTCGTCCGTAGCGGTTCGCCACGGAGCTTCTCGTCGGGGCCGCGCACGAAAATGTAATCGATTCGCCGCGCTGGCTCGCGATTCGTGCGCGCATAGTCATTCCGTGGGTCATACGTGGTGCCGGGCCCGCCGCGCGCGGCCACGGGCACGGCCTGCGCGAGCCGAGCGAAGCCGTGCTCGAAGCGCCAATTGAAGTGGGTCACGAACACCGGGAGCTCCCCCCACTCGGTCCGCAGGCGCGCGTAGCCGAGCGAACGTGGCTCCCCCGTGCCGGCGTGGGGCAGGGGCTCGCTGCTGCTTGCGATGATGGGAAAACGGCTGAGGATCGCGTTGCCCATCACGAGGCCGTTGCCGTAGTCGGCGGCAGGCGCGTACGCGATGGCATAGCCGAGCTCGGAGGCGATCTCCGCCGTCTGATCCTGTGGAGCGCTCGGCTCGCGGCCGGGCTCGTAGAGCCGCATCACCTCTTGCAGGCCGACGACGTCCGGCGCGAGCTCGGCGAGCTCTCGTGTGATGAGCCGAAGCCGCTCCGGCCACATACCTGAGCGGTTCCAGACATTGAGCGTCACCGCTTTCAGCACACGAGGAGCCATCGCACGGTGTCAGTCATAAGCTACCGCGTGGTCGGAAAGAAGTAGGTCGATGTGTGAGATGGTGAGCCCTGTCTCGTCGCGTTCCTCGTGCACGCCGCTCGTCGTGTCAGTTCGTTGCACTTCCGCTGGCGGGAATGTGGAGCTAAGCTACAGGGTTCAAGGGTCCACGTGCGGCACGCTGCCGCGTCGGGGGACCTGCAGGTTCAGAGTTTGTCCCAGGAACACGCGATGCTCGTAGGCGTCGATTTCGGCGGCACCCAGGTGAAGGCCGGCATCGTCGACGGCGGCGAGGTCGTGCGTTCGATGACGGCCGACACGACGCCCGGCGCGGCCACTCGTGAGGTGCTCGAAACCCTTACGAATGTGGTCCTCGCTTTGACCCCGAAGCCTCTGGCCGTCGGCTTTGCCATTCCAGGGGAGGTGGACGGCGAGGGACGCTGCTGGCGTCTCACGAACGTGCCCGGTTTCGAGGGCGTCCACATCGGGCGGGAGCTGGCGGAGCGACTCGGCTGTCCGATCAGCGTCGAGAACGACGCCACGGCGGCCGCGCTCGGCGAGCGCCTCTACGGCCACGGTCGCGCTTACCCGAGCTTCCTGATGGTGACGCTCGGTACGGGCATCGGCGGCGGGCTCGTGATGGGCCACTCCCTGCACACGGGAGCCAACGGCTTTGCGGGCGAGGTCGGCCACATGAACGTCACGCGCTCGCTCGACGCGCCGCTCTGCGCGTGCGGCCAGCGCGGGTGCGTCGAGGCGTACGTCGGCACCAAGGGCCTCTTACGCCGTTTCCGCGAGCTCGGCCGGAGCGCGGACGAGGTGCTGCCGATCGCGCTCGCAGCGCGGCGCGGCGACGAAGCCGGGCTCCGCGTCTTCGAGGAGATGGGGGAAGCGCTCGGCAAGGGCCTCGCGAACATCCAGAACCTGCTCGATCTGAACGCGATCGTGTTTTCAGGCGGTGTTTCCGCCTCCTTCGATCTGATCGAGCCGCACGTGCGGCGCTCGTTGCGCGAGTTCGCGTTCGCTCCGCCGTTGGCCGAGGTGCCGCTGCTCGTGAGCCAGCTCGGCGAGCGCGCCGGCGTGATCGGCGCGGCGCACCTCACCGAGCTCTGAGCTTCGGCCGCATCACGCGGCCTTGAGCACGACCTTCTCGCAGCCGTCCTCGCGGTTCAGGAACATCTCGTAGCCGCGCGCGGCCTCCGAAAGCGGCAGCGTGTGCGTGACGACGAACGAGGGGTCGAGATCGCCGCTCTGGATGCGATCGAGCAAGGGCTGCATGTAGCGCTGCACGTGACACTGACCGCTCTTCAGGGTGAGCGAGCGGTTCACGATCGCGCCCATCGGGAAATGGTCGATCAGGCCGCCGTACACGCCGACCACGGAGACGACGCCGCCGCTCTTGCAGCAGCGAATGGCTTCGCGGAGCGCGATGGGGCGGTCCGTTTCGAGCATGAGCGCCTGCTTCGTGCGATCGAGCGCGTACAGCGGGCCCGTGCCGTGCGCTTCCATGCCGACGGCGTCGATGCAGGCGTCGGGGCCGCGTCCGCCCGTCATTTCGCGCAGCGCTTCGGCCACGTCGGTCTCCTCGTAGTTGATGACGTCGGTCGCGCCGGCACGCTTCAGGGCGAGGTCGAGACGGTAAGGGAAGCGATCGATCGCGATGATGCGCTCGGCGCCGAGCAGGCGGGCGCTTGCGATCGCGAACTGCCCGACGGGTCCGGCGCCCCACACGGCCACGACCTCACCTCCCGTGAGACCGCACATCTCCGCGCCCATGTAGCCGGTCGGGAGAATGTCGGACAGGAAGAGCACCTGCTCGTCCGTGAGCCCCTCGGGCACCTTGAGCGGGCCGATGTCCGCGTACGGCACGCGCACGTACTCGGCCTGCCCGCCGGCGTAGCCGCCGAGCAGGTGCGTGTAGCCGAAGAGCCCTGCCGGCGAATAACCCCAGAGCTTCTCGGCCATCCAGGCGTTCGGGTTCGAGTTTTCGCAGAGCGAGAACATGCCGTCCTCGCACGAGAGACAGCCGCCGCACGCGATCGGGAACGGCACCACGACGCGGTCGCCGACGGATAGGTTCGTGACCGAGGTGCCGAGCTCCACGACCTCGCCCATGAACTCGTGTCCGAGCACGTCGCCCTTCTCGAGCGTCGGCATGAGCCCGTTGTAAAGGTGGAGATCGGAGCCGCAGATGGCCGTGCTCGTCACGCGCACGATGGCGTCGCGCGGGCTCAAGATCTTCGGATCGGGGACGTCTTCGACGCGGACCTGCTTCTTCCCGTACCAGCAGTTGGCTTTCATGACTGCACCAGTCCCTTCACGAGCGGCAGCGTGCTCGGCTCCGGCGGTCGCGCCGGGTGTAGGCCCTTGTGGATGCTCGCGTCCGAGGCGGTGGGCTCGCCCGTCTCGAGGATTTGTTTGAGGCGGCGCAGGTCGGCGAGCAGCTGCTGCTCGGGAATTTCGCCGAGCAGCTTCACGACGGCGGCGCCGAGGGTGCCCCAGGGGGGATCGAAGCCCATGTCGACGTGAAGCTCCGTCCCACGTCCACGCGGTCCCGGCAGAAACGTCACGGAGCCGTGGTTGTCGAGCCCGGCGCCTTCGAGCGAGCGCCACGCGAGCCGCTCGTTGGGCCGGTCCGCGACGATCGCGGCGTCCCACTGCAGAGGGATCCCGCCCGGACCGCTCGCCCGCCAGATCGTGACGCCGTCGAACTCGTCGATCTCCTCCACGTGCCGCAAGAAGCCCGGCAGGTTCTTGAGCTCGCGCCAGAACGCGTACACGTCGGCAGGGGAGCGGTTGATCGTCACCGTGGCATGCAGGCGCACCGGCTGCGCGGCGCGTTGGCGCGCGACGCCCCATGCGTCGAGCATGGCGGCGCCGGCGAGCGCCGTCGTCGTCGCGAGCAGCCCGGCGCGGTGCCGCGCCCGACGCTTGAGCGCGCGGTCGACCAGCGCGACGAGCGCCGCCGTCTCGAGGCCGAGGCGCACCCAGCGCAGCGGACTTCCCTGGGGTTTGGCTCCGTTTTCGCGCGCGCTGACCGCTTCGACCTGCATGATGGACCTCCGCTCGGTGATGTGAACGCGGGTGCGGTGCAACAGTCGCGCCGCCGCCGCGCCGCGGTCGTGGTGGGACGTGGGCGACGTCGGGCGGCGTTCGCCGTTCGCGCGTGTTCGGAGCGCGCCGCGCGAGGCGTTACGTCTTGCCCCGGCGTGCCAGCCGGCCACACCGATTGTTCCAGCGCGGGCGACGGAGTAGAGGGCGATGCGTGAAAGCGATCGTAGTGACTCGCCCCGGCGGTCCCGAGGTGCTCTGCGTGGCGGAGGCGCCGGACCCCGTGCCGGGGGAGCGTGAGGTCGTGATCGACGTGCGCGCCGCGGCGCTCAATCGCGCGGATCTTTTACAGCGACGCGGTGTGTACCCGCCGCCGCCGGGCGCGTCGAGCGTGCTCGGGCTCGAATGTGCGGGCGTCGTGAGCGCGCTCGGCGCCGGCATCGCCGCGGCCCAAATCGGCGATCGCGTGATGGCGCTTTTGCCCGGCGGCGGCTACGCGGAGCGCGTCGTCGTGCACGAGCAGCTGCTCTTGCCGATCCCCCCCGGGCTCACGTTCGAGCAAGCCGCGGCGATCCCCGAAGCGTTTCTCACGGCGAGCGAGGCGCTTTTTACGCTCGGGCGCGCGCTGCCGGGCGAATGGGTGCTCGTGCATGCCGCGGCGAGCGGCGTCGGCTCCGCGGCGGTGCAGCTCGCGTGTCGCGCCGGGGCGCGGGTGCTCGCGACGACCAGCGCCGCCAAGGTCGCACGCGTGCGCGAGCTCGGCGCCGAACGCGTCGTCGCCCGCGAGAGCGAGGACTTCGCCGCTGTCGCGCTCGAGGTGACGGACGGTCAGGGCGTCGACGTGATCGTCGATCTCGTGGGTGGCTCGTATTTCGCGAAGCACGCGACGTGCCTCGGCTCACTCGGGCGGCACGTCGTGGTCGGGCTCGTCGGGGGAGCGAAGGCCGAAATCGATCTCGCGCGCGTGCTCTCGCGGCGGCATGCGATCCTCGGGCTCGTGATGCGGACGCGCAGCGTGCTCGACAAGATCGCCGTCGTGGAGCGCTTTCGCCGGCAATGGTTGCACCGTTTCGCGGACGGAAGCCTCGCGCCGCTCGTCGATAGCGTGTTTCCGCTCGCGGATGCGGCGCGCGCGCACGAGCACATGGAAGCGAACGCGAACGTCGGGAAGATCGTGCTGCAGGTCGGCGACGCGACGTAACGACGCGGCGCGCGGGACCTCCGGCCGCCACGCGCCCTCAGCCGAGGTGCGACTTCAGTCGAATCAGCCCCGGCCCCGGGCGGACGGTGGCCTGACAGGCGAGGCGCGAGGTCTTGCCGCCACCGAGCAGATCGAGGAGCTCCTGCTCTTCGGGCTCCGCGGGCGCGAAGAGCTCGATGCCCACGAGCACCTCGGTGTGGCAGGTGCCGCAGCTCGCCGAGCGGCAGGAAAAGGGAACCGGCGCGAAGTGCTCGTCGCAGAGATCGACGAGCGACCCTCCGTCGGGAGCCTCGACCGTCTTGGTGGCACCGAAGCCGTTGCCCAGAAATTCGATGGTCGGCAAGGAGCTTGGAAGTTAACTAGAAGGTGCGCCGCGTGTCCAAGAGCACTGTGACGGGGCCGTCGTTCACGAGCTCGACCTGCATGGAAGCGCGGAAGCGCCCCGTCTGCACCGGCACTGCTTCGCTACAGTGGCGACAAAACCGCTCGAACAGCTCGGCGGCAGGCTCGGGCGCCATCGCGTCGGTGAAGCTCGGCCGCCGCCCCTTGCGCGCGTCCCCGAGCAGCGTGAACTGCGAGACGCACAAAAGCGCGCCCTTCACGTCGCGCACGTCGAGGTTCATCTTCTCCGCCTCGTCCTCGAAGATACGGAGCCCCGTCACCTTGTCGCTGAGCGCCCGCGCGTCCGCCTCGGTATCTCCCGCCGCGACCCCGACCAGCACGCACAAGCCGCGCTCGATGCTGCCGACCATTTCGTCGCCCACGCGCACGGAGGCACGCGTCACGCGTTGGACGACTGCTCGCATCGGGCGCGGAGCTTATCGCGGGATGCGCTTGGGAGCCCGCCCGGAGGCGTCCGGAGAGGAGAAAGGAGTGGAGATGCGCCGGAGACGGATGCGTGGGTGCGCCCGACGTGGATGCCCACGTGGGCGCGAACGGCGTGCATAAGAGCGGAGGAGAATGAGTGGATGCCCCACGTGGGCGCCAAACGTTTTTTTGCAGAAGAGCGGAGACAGATGAGTGTGTGCCCCCACGTAGGCGCGGCGTGGCACGGCCCGCGTGCTCGGCCTTCGGCCTGTGCGCGCGTGTGCCCGCCAAGCGCGGGCGTTGCCCGCGCGGGGGCACGACGGAATTGGGCGGTGACACGCGATCGGGGCGTGACGCGGGACGTGCGGTGCCGTGGTGACGTGCGGTGCCGTGGTGACGTGCGGTGCCGTGGTGACGTGCGGTGCCGTGGTGACGTGCGGTGCCGTGATGCGTGCGGTGCGGCGGCGAGTAGCGGAGCCGTTCAACGGCGTGGGGGCGAGGTTGTGGCGGGCCACGCCGCGAGAGCGCTGTGACGACTGATGAAGTTGTCGGGCGGCGTGGTGCTCGGCATCGCATAGATGCGATGGGGTGGCTGGCAACCTGAAAGGGATGGCTGTCTCCTCGAGCAACGAGGTCATCCGCGAGGATGCC
>DASUGE010000246.1:0-11035 GCA_036274215.1 Polyangiaceae bacterium
AGCTCGACGAGCTCGACGCGCAACCGACGGCGCCGAGCGCGCCAAAAACGAAACGCGCGCAGAGCAAGCTTTGCCTCAACCCAATTAACCATGAGAGTGTACGCCGCCTTGGCTGGATGGGCATTCTCCTCGCGGCATGCAGCCGCTTTCACGCTCACTTTGGGCTTGTTTGTGGTCGCGAGTCCCGCTCATGCGGAGCCCGGCGCCCCGCCCCGCCCCGAGCCCGAAGCGCCCACATCCGTCGCCCCCTACACCCTCGAAGGATTCGACGTGCTCGCCAACGCAGGTTGGGGAGCTGCCCCTGCCACGGGGGGGGATCTCGAGCTCGCTCCGTACGGTGCGAGCTTCGGCGGCGACGTTGGCTACACGCTTTCGATGGGGCTTCGCTTGGGCGCGCATTTCGACTACTCGCGCGGTCACGCGGTCACGCAAAGCACCGATCCGCGCATCGGGCGCGACCACGAGCTCACCGCGGACGCCTCGACGGTCCACGGCGGGTTCTCGATGGGGTGGGACGTGCCGCTCTCCGTGCTGCTGCTCCGCTACACGCTACGCCTCGGCGTCTCGTCGATGAGCTGGGATTTCGGCGGCAACACGCGACGACCGGTGGAATTCGAGACGCTGAGTAACCCCGTCGTCGGTCTTCACGTCGCGCCCGGCATGGCCGTGCTGTGGCCTTATCGCGGGTTCGAGGCGGGCATCGGCTTCGACTACCTCGCGCAATCGAACTACGCGATCCCGAGCGGCTTCATCGGCAGCGTGCTCATCGGGGTGCGGCCGTGAGGCGCGGACTCGTGACGGCGGCGCTGGCGTTGGCGCTCACGGCACTCGGCGCGCGTGGGGTCTCGGCTCAGACGGCCGCGACGCCCGCGCCGGCCACTCCAGCTACGGCCGCTCCCGCAGCCGTTGGTCCCGTTCCCGAGAAAGCGCCGAACGATCTCCAAAGTCCCGAGCAGGCGAGCACGCGCTACTCGGCCTACACGCTCCCGGCGCACATGGTGAGCTTCGAATCCGGCGCGCTCGGCATCGGCGGCGGAGATGTCGTGGCGTTGATGGGCATCAGCTACGGGCTCGGGGCAGGCTTCCAGATCAACGCCAATCTGGCGCATTTCGCCGTGGGCATGTTCAACCTCGGCGTGGGCTATCACTTCATCGATACGCGCTACTTCGACTTAGGGGCGAAGCTCGGGGCCTGGTACGGCCACGGCAAGTGGTACTGGATCGCGACACCCGCCGCGGAGAAGCTCATCTCCAAGATCGACGTCGTTGCTCTGCCGATCGAGCTGACCGCCACGAGCGCGCCGGCGCGCTGGCTCGAGGTCGACTTGAGCGTGGCCTATGCTTGGGCGAGCTTCTTCGGGTCTGCGCCGAGCGAGCGCTCGCCCTTCGCCGACAACGAGATCGGGCTCCGCCAGTTTTTCCTGCGCCCGGGAGTCCGCTTCTTCCTGGCTGACCACACCGCGTTCGAGGTCTCGACGAAGCTGCCGCTTTACACGGCGATTCCCCTCGAAGACCGGACGCCCGAGGTTCGGTTCAAGCGCGCCTGGGCGGTCGAGGGCGGCTTCCGGTCACGCTTCGCGCGCGGCCTCTTCGGCAGCATCCGCCTTCATTACGGCTCGATTTCGGATGCCCTCTACGGCGCCCGTGTCTACCCGTCGTTCGAAATCGAGCTGCGGCGCTAGCGTCCGGCGTGCGGCGGCTGGTTCTCGTTCGCGCCCAAGAAGTAGCGGCCGTCGAACTGCCCGCGCAGGAAGATGGTCCACGAGGGTGGCGCCTGCACGGCCGCAGCACCTTGCGGATAAACGACCTCGGTGCTCAGCGGAACCTCCACGCCGAAGCGGAGCTGCACTGCCGTCGTGAAGGTGAGCTGCGTTGCGAACGCGCGGAAGGGCGTCCACTCCACGACGGGAAACGCGAGCGCGAGCGACTTCTCCGACACGACGCCGTAAACGGGCGTGCCGTCGGGGTTCTTGCTGATCGGCGCGATGTAGAGCGGCAGGTTCGCGGGCCCGAGGTACCCGAAGAGCGTGCCCTGCACCTCACGACCGGCGATGATTTGGAACGCCCCCACGCCCGTCTGGATGGTTCGCTCATAGGGGATCAAACCGCCGCTCGCCGCAGCGACCCCCACGTCGCTCAGCGCATGCGGCGCGACCAGCGCGAGCACGGGGCCGAGCACGAGCATGTCGCCGGGCAAAACCCAGAACGGCATGCGCACCCCGAGCCGCAAACCGGTGCGCGCGGGCTGCGCGGGAAAGAGATTCGAGGTGCCCACGAGCTGGCAGCTCGCGCCGCTGCACTTGTCCGCTTCAGCGGCCATCATCTGGATGCCGCCTTCGATGAAGGCGGTCGCGGTGCCGGGCGTGCCGGTGAGGCTCTCGGCGCCGAAGCCGAGACGCATGCCGGCGGCCAAGGCCGCGCTCCCGCGCGCGCCGGACGACACGAGCCCGCCCCACGAAACGCCGCCTCCGACAGCACCGAAGACGCCCAAGAACGGACCGAGCTCCTCGCGGAAGCGCGGCAGGTGGACGTCGCCTTCGCCGCGCCCGGGAATGGGCGTCGCGAGCAAGATAGCCCTCATCTGCGCGACCAGCACCGCGCGGTTTCCGCCGCTGTCGCCCGGCTGGACCAGCTGATTGCACGCGTCGAACGTGTACGCGCCCTCGGGTCCGAGCCCGAAGCCGAGGCTCGCCACGCCGAGCGGATCCCCGGGCGTGAGCGCTCGCGCGACTTGCTCGAGGCTGGCCGCCACGACCGCAGCGGCGCGCTCGAGGTCCGTCTTCTGCATGTTGGCGTCACCGAAGAGCACGATGGGCTCGCCGTTCCAGCGACGCCCGGCGAAGCCGTACTCGTTGTAGTAGTCGTGCGTCCCCTTACGCCACGCGGTCGAGCCCCACGTTCCGACGACGTGCCCCGCGGCGAACGTGTCCTCGAGCCAGTGCAGCGCGTACGCTTCGAGCCCGAGAATGCGCCGGACGAGCTCCGCGCGGTCCTTCGGTTCTTTGGGCGGAGCGGTCGCGAATTGCTGGGCGGCGGCGAGCGCAGCCAGGTGCTGTTGCAGGTAAATCCCGATGGCGTTGAGGGGCGCGCCGGCCGCGAGCGCCCCTTGCATGTAGGTCCCGACGTCGTCGGTTTTTCGCGGCAAAAGGAAGTGCGCGATGTTCGACGTCGCGCGCGACGCATACTCCGTATCGGCCCCCTGGAGCCGCAGGTTCGACGTCGCGATGCGGTTGATCTTCTCCTCGCGCGAGCCGGCCGCGGCGATGTCCGCCTTCGTGAGCGCAGCGACTTTGGACACGGGGAGCACCCAGTTGCTCGGCAGGACGCTCTCGACCAAATCCTTCGGGCTGCACGAGTGGTCACCGGCGAGCGCGGGCCACGCTCCGAAGTCCACGCAGCTCGGGTCGAGCCCTTGCTCTCCTGCGGCCACCTTCTCGCACAAGGGCGCGGCGAAGCAGGCTCGCGCCTCCGCCCAGAGCCGATCCCACGCGGCGCGCGCCTCCGGTGTCAGCTCGTCGAGCGCGGCGTTCGCGATATCCCGATGCTCGGGGAAGATCCACGCCTGGGCCTGGAAGGCGGGCGCTGACACCAGCAGGAAGCAGACGACGAACGCGAACCAGGAGCGCATTGAACCGGACCGTATAGGCCACCCCACGTCCGCTTGGAAACCGGCGCTGCCCGCTGCGGCGGAATCGTGACCGGCGCGCGCTGCACCTACGGATTGATCGTGGTCTCGTACTTCCCCTTGCCGCCCGTGATCTTGATCACGACCGCGCTCTTCTCGGCGTTGCGATCCTTGTCGATCGTGATCTTGCCGGAGACGCCGTCGAAGTCCTTGGTGCCGGCAAGCGCGTCGCGCAGGGCCTTCGGCTCGGTCGTCCCCGCGCGCTTCGTCGCGTCGAACAGCACCGCGGCCGCGTCGTAGCCGAGCATGCCGAGGCCGGTCGGCTCCTCGCCGTACTTCTTCTTGAAGGCTTCGATGAAGGCTTTGCCGCGCGGGCTCGCGCCTTCGGGCGCGAAATGATTCGAGAAGTACGAGCCTTCGAGCGCGTCGCCGCCGATCTTGAAGAGCTCGGGCGCGTCCCAGCCGTCGCCGCCGAGCAGCGGGATCTTCACGCCGAGTCGCTGCGCGGTGCGCGCGATGGCGCCGACCTCACTGTAGTAGCCGGGCACGTAGATGGCCTGCGCCTTCGTGGCTTTCACGGCCGTCACCTGCGCGCTGAAGTCCGTGTCGCCCGCCGAGTACGACTGCTCGACCGCGATTTTGCCGCCCCCCGCGACGAACGACGCCTTGAACGTGTCGGCGAGGCCGATCGAGTAGTCGTTCTTCACGTCTTTCAAAATCGCGACGTTGTCGAGCTTGAGCGTGTCCTTGGCGAACACCGCCATCACCTTGCCCTGGAAGGGATCGATGAAGCACACGCGAAAGATGAAGTCGCCGACCTGAGTGACCTTGGGATTGGTCGAGGACGGCGAGACCATCGGGATGCCGCGACGCTGCGCGACGCGACCGCCGGCGAGCGACAGGCTCGATGCGACCTCGCCGATCAGCGCGTTCACGTGCTCGACGTCGAGCAAGCGCGTCACGGCGCTGGCGGCCTCGGCGGAGTCGCCGCGATCGTCGAGCGTCGTCACCTTCACGGGCTTGCCCAAGACGCCGCCCGCCGCGTTCACTTCTTCCACCGCGAGGCGCACGGCCTTGTCCGTGTCCTGTCCGAAGTGCGCGGTGTTCCCCGTGAGCGACGCGTAGTGACCGATGACGAGCCCCGTGCGCTCCGCGGCCGGCGCCGTGCTGCCCCCGGGCGTGGGGGCCGCTTCGTGCTTCTTGCAGGCACCGAGCGCGAACAGCGCACCGGCGGCGAAAGCGAGAAATCGCGGCGGGAAGAGCGTCATGCCGGCGACGCTAACCAAGCGCCGCGTCAGGGACAAGCGCGCAGGATCTTGATGCCGTCGACCTCGACCTCGCACAGGCGCCCGCTCGTCGGGGCTTTCTTCCCCACGGGTGCAGCCGCGAGCACGATTCGTACGTTTTGGTCCCGCTGCGCGAGCACCTTCGCCTTGCCGGTCATGCCGTCCTTCTTGGCTTCGAGCTCGAGCGTCTCGTTCGGGGCAGCGAGCACCTCGCAGGGCGTCTTGTCGCAGACCTGAAATCCGTCCTTGTTGAGCATCGCGCCCGGCGGCTCCGTCACGACGGAGAGCTTCACCGACGAGCTCGGCAGCACGGTAGCCGGGGGCGCGGGCGGGGCGCTCCCCGTCACGATCGCCGTCACGACGAGGGCGGGCGGCGCCACGACGGGCGGCTCCGTCGGCTTCGGCGGCGCCGGTGTCTCCGCGGCGACGGGACGCTCGGGTGGCGGGTCGAGCGATACCCCGCGCTTCACGACGAGCGCGATCACGCCCGCCGCGACCAGCGCGAAAGCCAGCGCGGCGACCACCCCGGCGCGCGACTTGCCGGGCTCGACGCTGCTGGTCGTCGCGGCGTGCGTGCCTTCGCGAGGCGCGGCGGTCTGCGGCTCGAGCAGCGGGGCGCCCGTGGCGCCGGCGGGGATCCCGGGCTGGCTCGCCGCTTGGCTTGGCTCGGTCAGGGGCGGCGACGACGACGCGAGGAGGCCCGAGTGCGCGATCGTCGGGGCATGGCTCTCGGCGCCGCTCTGGTTTCGGAATTGGGGCTCGGTGAACGCGCCGCTCGGCACGGCCGAGTAGTCGTGAAATTCCGTGGCCGACGCTTGCACCGCCGCGCGTCCGCGAAACACGCCACGCCCTTCGGGCGTTCGGCCGAGCGCCTGCGAGAGCTCGTTCATCGACTGAAAGCGTTCTTCGGGGCGCTTCTCGAGCGCTCGGTGGATGACGGTTTGCAGCTCGGTCGAGATGCCGAGCTCGGGGTACACGGCGCTCATGGGCGGGGCGGTGTCGTTCAAGTGCTTCGCGAGCACGCCGAGGAACGTCTCGCCCGTGAAGGGGACGGCGCCCGTGAACATTTCGTACAGGATGATGCCGACGGCGTAGATGTCCGCGCGCTGATCGGCGTGCTTTCCACCGGCCTGTTCGGGCGACATGTACTCGGGCGTGCCGAAGATCATGCCGGTGCGCGTGAGGCGCCGTTGCTTCGAGCTCGCCGCCGCTTCTTCGTTGGTGCGGAGCTGCGCGATGCCGAAATCGACGATTTTCACGAGCTCTTCGCCGTCGGGCGTGCGCTGCAGGAACACGTTTTCGGGCTTCATGTCGCGATGCACGACGCCCTTGGCGTGCGCCGCCGCGAGCGCGCGACAGATCTGCTGCGCGAAGCGCAACCCGCGCGCTGGCTCGAGCACGTGGTGCCGCTGGATCTCGTCGGCGAGATCGTTCCCCTCCAGGAACTCCATCGCGAGGTAGAACGCCCCGCTCTCGAGCTGCCCGAAGTCGAAGATCTCGAGCACGTTCGGGTGCTTGATGCGCGACGCGCTGATGGCTTCCTGCTGGAAGCGCGTGACGATGTCGCCTTTGGCCGCGTACTCGGCGTGCAGCACTTTGAGCGCGATCTTCTTCTCGATCGCCACGTGCTCCGCGAGGTACACGGCGCCCATGCCGCCCTCCCCGAGCAGCTTGATGACCCGGTAACGCCCGGCGACGGTCTTGCCGATCAGCGGGTCACCCGTGGCCATGCGCGCTACCCGACTCACCAGACTACCCGAAGACGCGAGTCTCCGGGAGGCTTCGGTGGGCAGAGCCTACGGGATCAGCTCTAGCCGGAAACGGCTTTCGCTTAGCCGCAGAAGCCGGTGAGGCACGTGCCGTTGTTGCAGATGGATGAGTCTTTGTTGGGGCAGTCCGCGCTCGTCTCGCAGGTCGGAAAGCAGCCGATTTCGGTCGCTAAGCAAGCGTCGTTGGGGGCGCAGACCGCGCAACCCTGACCGCGTGCGGTCCCTTCGGGGCATTCGGGGCAGCCTGCCGGCTCCGGGCACGAGAGCGTTCCGTCGTCGCACGTGCAATCGGCGCAGTCGAAGGACGGATTGATATGCATCGCTCCATGCGCGTAGAGCGTGCCGTCCACGCGGCAGCCGCGCCCGCCGTTGTCGTACACGGTCTCGCAGACCCCTGCGGCGGAGCAGTTCGCACCGAGCGCTGGCGCGGAAGCTCCGCACAGGACTCCGCCCGTGATGCAGCTCATGGCGTATTGCGCGTCGGCTTGCTTCATCACGGCGATGACGTCGGAGGCGCCCGCATTCACGAACTCTTCTTGGCCGCACACGACGCCGACCGAGACGCTGAGCGTGCACTCCGGCTCCGGCGCGTCGGGATCGCAGTGCTTCGCTTCGGCCAACGCCGCTTCGGAGACCGCCGACAGCGCTTCGCAATCGACCTTTCCGGCGGAGCCGCCAGAGCCCGAGCTGCCCGCAGATCCTCCTCCGCCGGCCTTCCCTGCGGATCCTCCTCCGCCGGCCTTCCCCGCGGAGCCGCCATAGTCGCCGGAGCCACCAGAGCTCCCAGAGCCGCCGGAGCCACCGGAGCTCGCAGAGCCGCCAGTGCCGCCAAGCCCGCTGGTGTCACCTGACCCGCCCATGCCCGCGGTACCGCTTGAGCCGCCGGTTCCTGACTGGCCTGCTCCGCCTCCGACGCCCTGATCGGAGTCGCCCTTGTCGGAACGACCGGCACACGCCGCGACTCCGGCGGCGATCGCAACCCCGAGAAGGGCTCGCGAGAGCGCGCCGCCTAAGCTGACTTCGAGACCACCGACCACCATGCTTCAGTTTGACGGGCCAGAAGCGCGTCGTCGAGAAGCCGGCGCGATCCCCAGGAACTACCCGGAAATCGTGGCGGCGCGCCAGGCGTCGAGTGCCCGCATGTTCGCGAGGGTGTCGGCCCAGATCATCGCCGGCCAGGGGGCCTCTTGTGCGGGAAGGGTCTCGGCGACGAGCTCGGCCTCGAGCGCGTGACTCGCGGCTTGTGCGCGGATCTCGACCGCCCGCACGTCCTTGCCGTCGGCGTGAACCACGAGGCTCGACGCCTTACCGCGGCGCGTCCCTTCGGGGAGCCAGGGATTGGGCAAAATGATCCGCCCGCGCTCGCCGAAGATGACGACCCGCGTGCCGACCGCGTGGCGAACGGCGCACGTGAGCTGGGCGGTGAGTCCCGACGCAAACGTCAGCTCCGCGCTCGCGAGCTCGTCGGCGCCGAGCGGTCCGACGTAGCCCGAGCCGGTGATGCGCACCGGCTCGGCGAATTGGCCGCCGAGCGCCACGCCCGCGACGAGCCGCGCGAGCGACATCGGGTAGCACCCGACGTCGAGGATCGCTCCGCCGCCGAGCTCGGGTGCGTACAAGCGGCTCGCCGGGTTGCGCTCCGTGCGAAATCCGAAATCCGCGCGCACGTGGCGCACCTCGCCAATCTCGCCTTGCGCGAGCCGCGCGGCGAGCTCACGCACGAGCGGATGGCAGCGGTACGAGAACGCCTCCATCAGGAACGTCCCGCGCCGCCGTGCCGCCTCGATCATGCGCTCGGCGGATGCGGCATCCATCGCGAGCGGCTTCTCGCAGAGCACGTGCTTGCCCGCGTCGATGGCCGCGAGCGTGTGTGGCTCGTGCAACGGGTGCGGCGTCGCGACGTAGACCGCCTGAACCGCCGGGTCGCCGCACAGCTCCTCGAGCGAGCGCGCGGCGCGCGGCACCTTGAAACGGCGCGCAAATTGCGCCGATTTCTCGGGGGAGGAGCCGCAGACGCTCGCGATCCGGCAGCGCTTCGAGCCGTGCAAAGCGCGTGCGAAATCCGCGGCGACGGCGCCCGTCCCGATGATGCCCCAGGCGAGGGGCGCGGCGGCTCTCGGCATGGGGGTGCGGCGCGCGCCTACTCGACGCTGAAGCGATGGACCATGACGTGATGGTACTTCTCGCCCGCCTTCAAGATCACTTGGTCGCGCCACGCGGGCACGTTGATGGCGTTCGGGAATTTCTGCGACTCGAGGCAGATCGCGCCGTACTGCGGGTAGGTCGTGCCCTTCTCGTGGATCGAGCCGTCGAGGAAGTTGCCGCTGTAAAACTGCAAGCCCGGCTGGTTCGCTTCGAGCGTAAGGACGCGACCTGACTTTGGATCGCGCAACTTGGCAACGGGGCGGAGCGCATTCGCGTCGCCGCGCACCACCCAGTTGTGATCGTAGCCGACGGGCTTCAAGCCCGTCTTCGTCAGATCCTTGCCGATGGGCTTCGCCGTCGTGAAGTCGAAGGGGGTGCCTTTGACGGGCTTGACCGCGCCGGTCGGCACCAGGCCTTCGCCCGGTGTGTACGCATCCGCGAACAGCGTGAGCTCGTGATCGGTGATCGGCCCCGAGCCGACGCCGCCGAGGTTCCAGTAGCCGTGGTGCGCCATGTTCACGAGCGTCGTGCGGTCGCTCACGGCGTCCATCTCGATCTTGAGCTCGTCGTTTTGCGTGAGCGTGTACGTCGTCGTCGCCGTGACCGTGCCCGGATACCCCTCCTCGCCGTCCGGCGACACGTACGTGAGCTTGACCGTCGGGCCGTCCGCCGTTTCGACGGGCTCCGCCGCCTCCCAGAGGCGCTTGGACCAGCCGGTGGCGCCGCCGTGCAGCGAGTGAGGCTTGTCGTTCGGCGCGAGCGTGTAGTCCTTGCCTTCGAGCTTGAATTTCGCATTGCGGATGCGATTGGCGACGCGGCCGATCGTCGCTCCGAAGTACGAGCCTCCGGTCGCGTAGCTTTCCACCTTCTCGTACCCGAGCACGATGTCGGCGAGCTTTCCGCTCTTGTCGGGAACCAGCAGCGAGGTCACGGTCGCGCCGAAATTCGTGATCTTGACCGTCAAACCGTGTCGATTCGTGAGCGTGAACAACCAGACATCCTTTCCGTCAATCTTGCCGAAGGCCGAGCGCTCGACCGCTCGCGGGCTCGTGGGGGGCGGGGGCGTCGCGCTCGCCGGAGGTGGTGCGGTCCGGGCCTCGACCGCCGGCAGCGGCGCGGGCGCAGGCGGCGCAGGCGGCGGATTCGGCGGGGGAGACGCTTGTGAGCAGGCGGTGAGAAGAGTCAGAGCGAGGAGTATCGAGCGCACGTTGCTACCCTCCGGGGGGGGGTCACCGTATCAAAGGAGCCTTGCGGCGAGGAGCCCGAGACTCGGACTAGCGCCTTTTCGGCGGCGGCACTACGGTCTCGAGCGAAACGGGCCCGAAAAATTCACGATCGATCAAATCGGTCTGCGGTGTAGGGTCGGGAGCGAAACGATGATCGTGGTGATGGAAGCCGGGGCCACCGATCCGGCGATCGAGAGCGTCATCTCGTTTCTCGTCTCAGCGGGTTTCGACGTGCACCGTTCGAGCGGGCAGACGCGCACGACGCTCGGGGTCGTCGGTGACGTCACGGAAAACGATGCCGCCGTCGTGCGCGAGCTCGACGGCGTTGCGCAGGTCGTGCGCGTCACGGAGCCGTTCCGTCTCGCGTCGCGGCGCTTCCGGCAACGCGGCACGATCGTCGACGGCGCGTGGGGCACCATCGGCGGCGAACGTCCGTGGATCGCCATCGAGCCCATCGGACCCGGCATGCGCCGCCCCGAAGCGTCGCGCCCCGTCCAGTTCGAAACCGACGACGCGGGACCGCCTTCCGCAGAGCTGCCGTACGCCGTCGCTGCCGGGCGCCCCTTCGACGCCGCGGTCACGCGCTCACACCTCGCTCCGGACGAGGTCGGCTCGCTTGCCTGCCTTTCCATGCATCCGCAGCCGTCCGCGCAGCGCTTTCCCGTGCGCTTCATCGCGCGGCCGCCGAGCTCGGGTGCGAACGCCTGGATCGGCGCCGCCGAGCGCGAGCTCGAGCGCGCCGAGTGCCAGGTGGTGCTGCTCGAACAGGGCGGCGAGTACCCGAGCGGCGCGCGCACGCTCGAGGTGGCCGCGATCGCTCGTGCCAAGCAGCGCACGCATTTGCCGATCGTCGTCGACGTGCCGACCATCGCCGAGCGCGCGCGCTACTCCGCGCCCGTAGCGTGCGCCGCCGTTGCTGCAGGTGCCGACGGAATCGTGCTGCGCGTGTGGGTCGGTAAGCCCGGAGAGATCGCGCGCGTGCCC
>DASUGE010000247.1:0-6863 GCA_036274215.1 Polyangiaceae bacterium
GGCACGGAAGCGGGAGCGGGGCCGATGGCAGGTACGGGCGCGTTCGGTGGCGACGCCGGGAACGGTGACGGCGCGGGCGGGACGACGGGTGGAACCGCGGGAGACGCGGGTACGGGTGGGGTCGGCGGCGAGCCGGAGCCGCATCAGTTGCCTGACGGCGTGTGCCCGGATGCTGCCGGCTACTCGCCCGGTGCAGCGCAATGTCAAGGTGGGTCGTTCATTCATCGGACGGAAGCGCTCGGTTGCGCGCTGCCCGCGCGTGATCCCGACGATCTGCCGTCCGACGCCGGCGCCGACGGCACCATCGAGCCGTCGTGCAATCAGGACAAAGAGTGCGGTGAAGAGGGCTACTGTGTCTACGTCCACGTCGTCGACGACGAGCCCAGGCATGACTGCGTCATCCCCTGTTCGCAGGACGCCGATTGCGATGCCGGTCACGCGTGTCTTTGCGCTAGTTACACGCACAACGTCAGTCGCGAGACGATCGGCCTCGGCCGGTGCGTGCCGGCGACTTGCCTCATCGACGCTGACTGTGGGACGGGCAAGTTCTGCCGCTCACCGCTCGAGCCTGCATCGTGCTTGCACGACAAGCGCTGGCCGGCGGGCCTTGCGTGCCAGTCGTCAGAAGACGAATGCTCCGGGATCGAGGAGTGTGCTCAAACGGGCGACAGCGAGCACTTCATTGCCTGCACGCAGGTAGGCGACGCGCTCACGTGCGCGCCGAAGCCGTCGTGGTGCGAGTAGGCGCGCCGCTAGTCCAGGCAAATTTCCATACGATCCACCGTCTCCGCCTTCATCGCGCACTCGTAGGCCGAGCGTGACACCTTCTTCGTGCACTCCGCGAACTCCGGGTCCTCGGCGGCGCGTGCCCGCGCGTCGGCTTTGAGCTTCTCGAGCTCGCCGGGCCTCACGTCGGGGCGGTCGGAGCCCACGAGCTTCTCCGTGTAACGATCGAGCAGCGCCGTGCACTCGGCGGGTGACGGGCCACGCGAGCAGGCGAGCGCCGAGAGCGGGAGAGCGAGCGCAAGCGCGCGCCTCAGCGGAAGCATTCCTTTTCGATCTGGTCGGAAGTCTTGGCGTTGCGCACGCAGTTCATCGCCTCCGCGGTCACGCGACGTCCGACGCAGCGCCGGCTCATGTCTTTCTTGAACGACTCTTTCGCGAGCTTGATCTCGCTCGCCATGGTCTCCGTGCCGGCGTGCGCCTGCTCGAGCTCGAGCCGCGCGACGCGCTCGACGATCTCCTCGCACTCCTTCTCCGACGCGGGGTGGCCACAGCCGAGCGCCGCCGCGGCGATTCCGCACGCGAGGAAAATTTTGAACCGGTTCGTCCGCATCGCGGTGCGAGCGTGGAACGTCGCGGGGCCCTCCGCAATCGCGCTGCCGTTCACTTCAAGAAGTGCCATTCAATGTCCTCCGAAATCTGGACGCTCGTTCAGGTCCTGCTAGGTTCATAAGGCACATGAGCCGCATGCGTGCGTCCCTCCCGCCGGAGCCGGCGAGCCCGGAGCTGATGCTTAGAAAGGCGAGCCTCGCGCGCACCTCCCTCACGCGGGCCAAGTACGCCCAGCGCGGCCTTTCCCATCGCGGCACCCTGGACCGCACCACGCGGACCATGCTGCTCCGGCAGCTCTACCTCTCGCATATGGAGGGGCGGCGTTTCGCCGATGCGCTCCGCGTGGCCGAGCAGATGCTCGAGGGCGCCGTGATGCCCGACGTGGCCCGCCAGGACGCCGCCCGTGCTTGCCTCGGCCTCGGCGATCGCGATCGCGCCACCTATCACCTGCGCATTGCCAGTCGGGTGAGCCCACCAGCCCGTCGCGCCTTTCACCTGTGGACGCTCGGCAGCGTGCTGTTCCTCAACGGCCAGCACCGCGAGGCGGCAGGTGCCCTCGCGCGCGCCGCCCGCTGGGGCACGACGGACAAGCCCCTCTACCGCGCTCAGCTTGCCCTGGCGCGGCGCGCGGCGGGCGAGGCGGTCAGCGGCCTGTCGGCAGTGCGCGAGCGGCTGGAAGAGGCGCCCTGCGGCCAAGGCTACGGTCGGTTCGTCCTCGGCGCGCTCGCCTACGAGCTGCGCGACGACGCGGCGGCCGAGCGTTACCTCGCGGCATTCGTCCAGCGGGCGACCGGCGGCCGCGTCGCGCTCGAGGTGGCCTTGGCGGGGGAGGTCGCCCACGCCCGCCGGCTCCTGCGCCGCGTTCGCTCGCGGCGGCGGAAATCAGGCTCTGGGCGTGCCTGAAACCGCCGGCCCTCTGGCGCGGTAGAATAGCCAGATGCCCGCAGCCGACGCTTTTACCGAGGCCCTCGCCAGGGGACCCCTGTATGCCGCCCTGGCGGCCCTGGCCGGCGGGTTCGTGGTCAGCCTCACGCCCTGCGTTTACCCGATGGTGGCCGTCACCGTCAGCGTCTTCGGCGCACGGGAGGCCAAGAGCCGCTGGGAGGGCGCGGCGCTCTCGGCCGCATTCGTGCTCGGCATCGTCGCGATGTTCGTCCCGCTCGGCGTCGCGGCGGGTCTCTCCGGCTCGATCTTCGGCTCGGTGCTGCAGAACCGCTGGGTCGTCGTGGCGATGGCGCTCCTGTTCCTCGCGCTGGCCGCTTCGCTGTTCGGCGCGTTCGAGCTCGCGCTCCCCGGCGCCGTCACGAACCGTCTCGCGACCCTCGGCGGCATCGGCTACAAGGGCGCCTTCTTCCTCGGCCTCGCGTGTGGGCTCATCGCGTCGCCGTGTACGGGGCCCGTGCTCACCGGCATCCTCGCCTGGATCGCGAAGACCAAGAGCGCCGGGCTCGGCGCACTCGCCATGGGGGCGTTCTCCCTCGGTCTCGGGATTCCGTTCTTCGTCGTGGGCACGTTCGCCGTGCAGCTGCCGAAGAGCGGGCGCTGGATGGTGCACGTCAAATCGCTGCTCGGCATCGTGCTGGTCGTCGTGGCGCTCTACTTCCTGAGCACCGTGTTCCCAGCCCTTTCGGCCCTCGTTCACCCAGGCACCGTGCTGTGGGTGGCGGCGGGTATTGCCGTCGTCGCGGGGGTGTTGCTCGGCGCCGTGCACCGCGAGTTCTCCGATCCTCTCGTCGGGGTGAAGGTCGGCAAGGGCGCCGGCATCGCGCTGGTGAGCGCCGGCCTCTTCGCGTTGGTGCTCGGTTTCGCCAAGCCGGCCGAAGCGCTCGCCTGGCAGCAGGGCAACGTGGAGGCAGCGCGTGAGCGCGCGCTGCGCGAGAAGCGCCCGATGATCGTCGACTTCACGGCCGCCTGGTGCGGGGCCTGCAAGGAGCTCGACAAGCTCACGTTCTCGACCGCGCCCGTCGGCGCGGAGCTCGGGCGCTTCGTCGCCGTACGTGTCGACGCCACGAACGACGAGGATCCGAAGGTGGGCTCGGCGCTCCAGCGCTTCGGTGTGCGCGGCCTGCCGACGGTGGTCGTCTTCGACTCACGCGGGAAGGAAGCGCTGCGCTTCACGGATTTCGTCCCGCCCGACCAGTTCCTCGACGGCATCAGAGCCGTCGATTGAGTCGCGTCTGAGCCGCCTCGGCGCGCCCTGCCGAGCGACCGCGAAACCGGTTCCAGCAACGGTCCCGCCGGCCGGACGCGGCCGGTACGGATTTTCCAAGATTTTCTGGGGCATCTGGGCATCACCCCTGCCGTAAAGCTGTAAAAATTCAACCATAAAAGAAGTTGCCTGCTTTCCGCCGCGTTCGGTCACGAGTCGCACGTGGCCCCTGATTCCTACGTCACGAGTTTTCGAATCGTTCGCGATGGCATGCGCTTCCGGGTGCCGCCCAAGGGTCACGGCTACGTCAAATGGGAAGAGGTTCAGGCGGTCTCTTTTTCGGAGCCGCTCGGCTGGTTCGTGATCCAGACCTCCGACGGGCGCACGATTCGCGTCACTTCACGCCTGTACGGCATGGAGAACATGGCCGAAGCGCTGCTCGCCAACGTTCCTCGCAGCCATTTCGAGAGCCGAGCGCACTCCGTGCTCGCCGACCGCGCGTCGGGTCACCCGCCGGTCCCGAGTCGCTGAGCACAGTCCGCCGAGCCCCAACCGCGCGCCAATCACCGCCCCTATCAGAACGAACCGACGAGAGCCGCGCGTCCGCCCTTCGGGGAATCGGGAGCGTGCTTCTGTCTGCGCTGGTAACTCGTGACGGTTCGAGGCGTGGCACCCCTCGGACACTGCGCGCTCAGGGCTCGAAGTCGGGCTTGGCCGTGCCCTGCGTGGGCTTCGGCGGCGGCGGCGCGTCGCCCGTGTCCGCTTTCGCGGGCTTCGGTGTGGCAGCGGACTTGGGCGCCGGCTTGGGTGCCGGCGCGGGCTTCGGTGACGAGCCCTTCGGTTTGCTCGGCGCGGGCTTGGGCGCGGGTTTCGGGGCTTTGGCGCCTCTCTTCGACTTCTTTTCGGGCTGCTCGCCGCTCGAATCTTCCGTCGATTCGGCGGGCGCGGGCTCGAGCTGCTTCTCGCCGAGCGCGGTGCCGAGCGCCTTCAAGAAGTCGGTCGTCGCGTGATCGAGGTCGCGCGTTCGCTCGACGAGCAGCGTGATGATCTTTTGCCCGTCGGAGAGGTTCTGCGTGATCTCGGCGCGGTCGCCCTCGGAGCGGCTCGCGAGCTTTTCGTTCACGCCGCTTTCGAGCGACGATTCCTTGGAGCTGAGCTCGTCGAGCTCCTTCTGCCAAGCGGTGGTGTCGATCTTGAGCTCCCCGGCACTTTTGAGTCCGCCCTCGAGGTAACCCTTGAGCTCGAAGTCCTTGCCCGTCGGATTGCCCGTCACGATCAAGGTGGGCGGCTGACTCTCGCCGGTGTGCGCGACGGTGTAGCGAATGCCGCGGTTTTGGAGCTCCGTGGCGCGCTTCGTGAGGGCGACGCGGATCTCTTCGGGATCGGGCCCCACGCCGAGCGCGTCCGCGACCTTCTGCCGGGGCTCGCCGATGCGTTTCGGGGCGTCTTTCAGGGCAAGCTGCAGGCGGTAGAGCCGGAGGAAGAAGTCGTCGTACTCCGGCTCGCCGGCCCCGTAGTAGCGACCCTGCGCGACGTTCGACGGTCCCGAGGGAAGGATGGCCTGGCAGGCGGGCGCGAGCGCGATGAGCGCGAGCGCGAGTCGTCGAGTCAGAAGCATTCGAAGCTTGCTCCCCAGAGCTCGTCGTGGCCCGCCGTGGTCTGCACGAACACCGAGAGCACCTTCGACCCGCTCGCGAAGACCGCGCCTTGCCCCGCGTTGGCACCCTTGGGCGACACGAGCCGCGTGTCACCCAGCACCTCGAGATTCGGTCCGAGTCGCGCCATCCGCACTTCGTACTGCCCGCTCGCACCCTCCGTCCACTGCAGAAGCCAGCCGTCGCTGCCGAGCGAGGCCACGTTGGGCGCGATATTTCCGCCGCCCGGGCCTCCGGGGGGCGGCTCGAAGGTGCGAGCGCTGGCTTTGCCCTTTTGGGGCACCTTGGCGAGCTGGATGCGCCAGTCGGACTTGTCGTTCGGGCGACCCGCGAAGGCGACGAGGCCGTCTTGCCCGTTGGCGGCGGCGTCCGGCGTGCCGGAGAACTTGGTGCCCGGGGCGTCGACCGCGAGCAACGCGGCGGCCCCGCCGTCCTTGCCGAGCCAGCCGTAGAGCACCTGTCCGGTGAGCCCGCCCCGCCGGAACGTGACGAGGGTGCCGGCGCTCGAGGTGGCGATGCGTGGGTCGGTGGTCTTCTCGGACGCTGCGCCCGGAAAGAGCACTGTCTTCTGCCCGTTGCTGATGCGCACGAGATCGGCTCCTGCGAACCCGAGCGTCACACCCTCGGCTATCGTGCGCGCCCCGCCGAGCTCGGCGTCGGTGTGATCGACGAAGAAGGTCGTCTTGCCCCCTTTCACGAGGGGCACCGTCGCGCGCGTCCCGACGTCGCCCAACTGGTCGAAGGCGCGCTCGGCGTCGAGCGTGTCGAGCCGGACGAGAAGCCCGGCGGCGCTCTTCGCGTTCGGAGCGAATCCGACGGCCACGAGCTGGCCCTTCTTGACCTCGGCGAAGACGGGCGGCGCGGTGCGCTCCACCGTGGTCGCGAGCCGCGCGGCCGGAGCGAGCAGGCGACACCCTGGCGGCAGGCTCGGGCCGGCCTCGGCGCCCGAGGCGGATGCCGCAGCTTCACCGGCCGTGCCCGCGGGCTGCTTCGTGCGCGCCACGACGAACGCGAACATCACGAACGCCACCAGGATGATCACGAGGAGAAAGAAGCCGAGCGTTAGCTGCGCCTCGCGCGGAATGTCGAGCCCGAGCCACTGCTTCATCGTGGGTGTGGGCTCGCTGCCCTTCGCGGCCGCTGCGAGCGAGGGGACCGCACTCTCGAGCGTCGTGCTCGGAGGCGGGACGGCGGGGCCCTGGCCGCTCTCGAACGGCGTCGAGCCGAGCGTCACGTCGAAGTCCTGATTCGCGGCGAGCGGCTGGGCGACGGCGCCCGCGGGCTGGAGCGGCACCGTCGGCGGCCCGCCTTGCGCGGAAACGGGAACGATCAGCGCGGGCCGCAGCTCCGTCGGCGCCGGCACGTCGAGCTCCGTGTCGGGCTGCGCGGACGGTACGGTGGCTTTGGGTGGCGTGACGTCCTCTTCCGGGCGCGACGGGGCTCCGAAGTTTCCGCCGATCGCCGAGCGTGGCGGTGGGGGGACGGCGCCCGGCGGGCGTAGCGTGCCGCGCGTGGCCGCACTCTCTTCGCCGCCGAGCGTGGGCAACGGGCCGCGCGACGGTTGCGTGTTCGACATCTGGTCCCGGCGTGGTCCCAGAATGCTGGCGCCGCGCGGATGTCCCTCGACTGCGTTCGTGATGACGGGGACGGGGCCGGCCGCGGTCGGAATGCGGGGCGCCAGATTCGGTCGCTGGAGCTCGCGCGCGGCGCCGGGGGGCGACTGC
>DASUGE010000248.1:0-3376 GCA_036274215.1 Polyangiaceae bacterium
GGCACGCTTTATCCGGCCGGGAGTCCCCGCTAGGTTTCAAGGGCGATGTTTCGGAAAACGCTCGTGGTCGATGGGTTGACGCCGGTCGGCGCCTACCAGGCTCTGCGCTCCCGCGCGGAAGGCGGCTCGTTCCTGCTCGAAAGCGTGGTGCCCGGCGAGCGCTGGGGACGCTACTCCATCCTCGGCTATCGCCCGCGCACGCAGCTCGTCGTTTATGGGGAGGAGGGGCGTGATCCGTTCGCGCGGCTCGCCGAGCTGTTCCCGACGGGTGAGCCCGAAGACGACGACGTGGCCACGCGTTTCGCGCGCGCCGCGGTGGGTCTCATCCCGTACGACATCGTCCATTACGCGACCAAGGTCCCCGCCTGGCCCGACTCCGCGAGCGTGCCCGTCGCGCGCATGATGCGCGACTTCACGGCCGTCGTATTCGACAACCTGACGCACACCGCCGTGATCGCCGCGCACGACCCGGGCGATCTCGAGCGCGCCGAGCGCGATCTCGCGGCGGCGCCCCTGCTCGATCTCGCGCCGCCACCCGATCGGAGCGCGCAACCGCCCGACCTCGACGTGAGCATGAGCGACGAGGAGTACTGCGTGGCGGTCAACCGCGCCAAGGAGTTCATCCGCGCCGGCGACGCGTTCCAGATCGTCCCGGCGCGCACCTTCTCGACGCCCGCGCGCGGAGCCGACCCCTTCGACGTGTACCGTGCCCTGCGCGTGCTCTCGCCGGCGCCGTACATGTACCTGCTCGAGATGCCGGCGACGGGTCAGGCCGGGCCCGTCGCGATCGCGGGCGCGAGCCCCGAAACGCTCGTGCGCGTGGAAGGCGGGCGCATCACGCTGCGTCCCATCGCGGGCACGAAGCCGCGAGGCCGCACGCGGGAGGAGGACGAGCGGCTCGCCCAGGAGATGCTCGCCGATCCGAAGGAGCGCGCCGAGCACGTCATGCTGATCGACCTCGCGCGCAACGACGTGGGCCGCGTCTCCAAGCCCGGGACCGTCGTCGTTCCCGACCAGATGTTCGTCGAGCGCTACAGCCACGTCATGCACATCACGAGCGAGGTGCAGGGCGAGCTCCAGCCCGGGCTCGGCCCCTGGGACGTGCTCCGCTCCACGTTTCCGGCGGGAACGCTCACGGGCGCGCCGAAGGTACGCGCCATGCAGATCATTCGCGAGCTCGAGCTCCGGCGCCGTGGCGCGTACGCCGGCGCCATCGGCTACGTCACGCGCGGCAACGACCTCGACTTCGCGATCGCGATCCGCACCGTGGTTCTCGCCGATGATCGCTTCGAGGTGACGGCGGGTGCCGGCATCGTCGCCGACAGCGTGCCCGAGCTCGAAGCGCAGGAGACCCGCAACAAGGCGCGCGCCGCGCTCGCCGCCATTCACGCCGCCAAGCAGCGGCGCCGCTAGCGGGGTCGCCCGTGAGCGCGCTCTCGGACTGGGTTCACGGGCTCGTTCATCCGAAGATTTGGCTCGTCGTCGGCGTGCTCTCCGTGCTCGCGTTCGTGACGACCGCGGTGCTCGTGCCGCTCGCCCTCGTGCGCATGCCGAAGGACTACTTCCTGCGCGAAGCCGGGCCGCGACGCATCCCGTTAGTGCTCGTCGTGCTCAAGAATGCGCTCGGCGTCGTGCTCGTGCTGGTCGGGATCGCGATGCTAATCCTGCCCGGCCAGGGACTCATCACCATCGCGCTCGGGCTGGGCCTCGTGGACTTTCCGGGTCGGCGTCGCTTCGAGCTTGCCGTGATCGGTCGTCCCGCCGTTCTGAAGAGCATCAACGCGCTGCGCCGCAAGGTCGGGCGCGAGCCGCTCGACCTGCCACATCGTGGCTGAAACTTTGCGCGAACGGCGCGCTTCCCTTGTGGGCTAACTGGCGCGGCGGCGCACCCGCGGGCTAACCCGCAGACCGTACCGGTCGATCGTGAATTTTTGGGGGCCGCTTCGCTCGAGGCCCAAAAAATTCACTGGCCTATGCCCAGATCTGTCTATCGGTTGTTCACTCGTTCCATCCACCCAAGCGAGCTTGGGTGTAATCTTGTCGGCCATGTCGACCTCGCTTCGCGTTGCCGCTCTCGCGGTGACGATCTCCTTGTCCACCGGCTGCGGATTCTTCAGCCTCGACGACGACGACTCCGACAAGGGCGGCTCCGGGAGCCACCCCGAAATGGGCGGCAGCGGTGGTGGCGGCGGCAGCGTCACGATGGGCGGAACGGGCGGCAGTGCGCAGGGCGGATCGGCTGGATCTGCCATGGCTGGGACCAGTTCCGGTTCCGGCGGCGACGGCGCGGCAGGCACGGGCGGATCAGGCGGTTCGGACGGCGGATCGAGCGGCGCGGCCGCCGCGGGCATGGCTGGCAGCGCCGGCAACGCGCTGGGCGGCACGGCCGGCGACGCGACGTCCGGCGGCATGGGCGGCATGAGCGGTAGCGGCACGAGCGGCACGGCTGGCAGTGGCCCCGTCACGTGCGAGACGCTCGCGCCCGGCTCCAAATCGCACGCGGGTCACTGCTACCTGCTCGTCACGAACGGCGCCAGCTGGGGCGATGCCAAGACGTCCTGCAGCGACAAGGGCGGCCACCTCGTGACGATCAGCTCCGAAGACCCGCTCATGCAGTCCGATTTCGACGCCGAGAACGACTTCGTGTTCAAAGAGCTCGGCGGCTCGAAAGACACGTGGATCGGCCTCGGCGACGGTCACACCGACAAGGAGTCAGCCACGGACGGGGAGTTCAAGTGGGTGAACGACGAGGCGCTGACCCTGAAGAACTGGAACGACAACGAACCGAACCACTACATGAAGGCCTGCATGGACGGCAGCGACTGCTGGGAGCACTGCGTGTTCATGATGACGGACCCTGCCGGCAAGTGGAACGACGAGCTCTGCGAGATGAGCAAGCAGTTCGTCTGCGAATGGGACATGGGCGGGTGACGCGGGGCCGTCAGCCGTAGCGACCCTCGACGTACTCGGCCGTGCGGGGGTCCTTCGGGTTCAGGAACAGATCCTCCGTGCGGCGGTGCTCGACGATGTTGCCGAGCAGCATGAAGATGCTCTCGTCGCTCGCGCGGCGCGCTTGCGCCATGTTGTGCGTCACGATCACGATCGTGTAGCGGCCGCGCAGCGTCCACATCAGCTCCTCGATGGCGCGCGTTCCTTCGACGTCGAGCGCCGAGCACGGCTCGTCCATCAGGATCACCTCGGGCTCCGTCGGGATCAGGCGCGCGATGCAGAGCTTCTGCTGCTGCTCGAGCTGGAGCTCCGTCGCCGGCGCATGCAGGCGATCCTTGAGCTGTTCCCACAGGCCGACTTCGCCGAGCGCGCGCTCGACGGCCTCGTCGAGCTTCGGCTTCGTGAGCTCCTGCTTGCTGCCGTGAAT
>DASUGE010000249.1:0-8391 GCA_036274215.1 Polyangiaceae bacterium
CGCTGACGCTCATGCCGGGAGACAACGCCGTCTCGGTCGTGGTCACGGCGAGCGCCGGGGCGCCTGCGTTGCTCGCCCTCGTCGACGAGCTCGAACGCCCGTACCCGAGCGACGCGAGCTGGAAAGTGAGCGCGACGCCGAGCGGCGACTGGTCGGCCGCGGGCTACGACGATTCGACGTGGGCGAACGCCACCGACCGCGGCGCACCCGAGGCGAACCTGGGCTGCGACCCCGGCCCCGGCTTCCCGAAGGGCTCGGGCGCCGTGTGGTTGAGCGCGCCGAGCGACGGCACGGCCGTATTCCGGAAAGAGCTCAGCATCACGCCCGTGGGATTTGCCGCGGGCACGACGGGCGGCGGGAGCGCCGAGCCGCTGCTCGTCGAGACCGTGGTCCCCCAAAGCGAGGTCGAAGCCACCGTCGACACGCTCGCCGCCGCGCTGAAAGCCGACGGACCCGCCGTGATCGTGCTCGGTGAAGGCTCGCTCGACGTGCACCGCACGGGGGACGACGTCACCGAAACGAGCGCCTGCCCGGTGCCTTGCCCCGACGAGCCGGGAAAATCCACGAAGAACCTGCTCCCGGACGACGATCCGCCCTGCGCGGTCACGGAGGTGCAGGTGGAGCGCAGCGAGCGTCGGCTCGAGGTCGGCTCCGACAAGACGATCGTCGGGCTGGGCCGCGGCGCGCAGCTTTACGGCGGCTCTCTCAACATCGGCGACAGCAAGAACGTCATCGTCCGAAACGTCGCGCTCTACGGCGTGAACCCCGAGCTCATCGAGGCAGGCGACGGCATCAGCCTCGACGAAGCCGACGGCGTATGGATCGATCACGTGACGTTCGAGGCGATCAGCGACGGCTTCATCGACTCGACGACCGGCTCGAAGAACCTCACGTTCTCATGGGTCAAAAACAACGGACACAACGTGTTCGCTTGCGGCGACAAGCACCCCCGTTCGAACGAGCTCGCCGACACGACGGCCACCATTCATCACACGCTCTGGCAACAAGTGGCGGGGCGCGCGCCGTTCGCTCGCGGTGACGCCGCGCGCGTGCACCTCTTCAGCAACGTGGTCATCGACGCCGACACCTACGCGGTCGGCTCCGGCTGCGACGCACAGGTGCTGGTCGAAGCGACGAGCTTCGAAACCGTCGCAGCGCCCACGTCCAAGCAAACCTGCACGGATACGACGGCGCTCGGGCTCATCCGCGCGGCGAGCAACCAATACGTCGACGTAGGTCCGCACCTGGCCGGCGACCTGCCCGCCACCGAGCCGCACGACGAGCAGGTGTTCACGCCGAGCTACGATTACGCGCAAGCCGTCGATTCGGCCGACACGGCGCGCTTCATCGTGCCCCAGCGCGCGGGCACCGGCTCGCGCTGGGCGCTGCCGCTCGATTACCCCTAGCTCCCGGCTGTAATGCGCCCCGAGCGGAACGCCGCGCGGTAACTCCGAGCGCCTGGCCGCCGTACCCTTCGTGTCACCCATTCGCGAAGCGAAGCCAGCATGAAGTCACGCCCCTCGTTGCCCTGGTCCCCCATCGTGGCCATCTTGCTCGCCGTTTGGGGTGTCGCCGCCTGCGCGCGACGCCCCGAGCCGAGCCTCGAGCCGAAGACGACCGCCATGGCAAGCGCAGCGGCGCGCGCGGCTGGCTCCGCTCCGGACGCCCACGCTACGTTAGGAGCCACCAGCATGACCGACCGAGTTTTCACCAAGCCGAGCGACGCGGACCTCAAGAAGAAGCTCTCGCCGCTCGAGTACGAGGTCACCCAGCACGACGCGACGGAGCCCCCGTTTCAGAACCGCTACTGGAACAACCACGAAGCGGGGCTTTACGTCGACTCCGTGAGCGGCGAGCCGCTCTTCTCTTCGACCGACAAGTTCGACTCCGGCACCGGCTGGCCGAGCTTCACCAAGCCCGTCGATCCGAAGCGCGTGATGTCGCACTCCGACAGTACCCTCGGCATGCGCCGCACCGAAGTTCGCTCGCGCGACGCCGACTCGCACCTCGGCCACGTCTTCGAGGACGGGCCCGCGCCGACCGGGCTCCGCTATTGCATCAATTCCGCCTCGCTGCGCTTCATTCCGGTCGACAAGCTCGAGGCCGAAGGCTACGGCGAGTACCTGCCGGCGTTCGGCAAAGCGGCCGCGACCTCCGCGCCGAGCAACGCGACGGATAACAGCTGCGCGCGGCCCGCCCCCGGCGAAGCGCCCGGCTGCGAGACCACCCTCGAGACGGCCGTGCTCGCGGGCGGCTGCTTCTGGGGGATGGAGGAAATTCTACGCAAGGTCCCGGGCGTCCTCGAGACCGAGGTCGGCTACACCGGCGGGACGAGCGCGAGCCCGACTTACGAGGACGTGCGCACCGGCCGGACGGGTCACGCCGAATCGATCCGCGTCACGTTCGATCCGAAGCAGCTCTCGTACGCGGATCTCCTCGAGCACTGGTTCTTCCGCATGCACGACCCAACCACGGCGAACCGCCAGGGCAACGACGTCGGAACCCAGTACCGCTCCGCCATCTTCTACACCTCGGACGAGCAGCGCAAAGTGGCCGAGGAAGTGCGTGCCCGCGTGAGCGCGAGCGGCAAGTGGAAGCGCCCCATCGTCACCGAGATCGTGAAGGAAGGCGCCTTCACCCCGGCCGAGGACTATCACCAGGACTACCTGGAGAAACACCCCGGCGGATACACGTGCCACTTTCTCCGCGATTAGCGGGCTTGCGTCACCTGACCGGGGTGGTACCTTCTACCTAATTAGGCTGAAGGTACCATGGCGCTCAGCATCAAGAATCCACGCGCGGAAGAGCTCGCGGCGCTCGTTTCCAAGCAAACGGGCGAGACCATGACCGATGCGGTGATCGTGGCGCTGGAAGAGCGACTCGAAAGACTTTCGGGAAGGCGGCGGGGACCGGACCTAGCGACCTCGCTCAAGCGGATCGCCGAACGGTGCCAGGCGTTGCCGGACCGGTCGAAGGTGAGCCCCGACGAGATCCTCGGGTACGACGCGCACGGCACCTTCGAGGAGCCCTGATGGTGATCGACACGTCCGCCGTTGCAGCGATCCTTTTTGGGGAGCCCGAGGCGGACAGCATGGTCGCGGCCATCGCACGCGACCCAAAGCGATTGATGTCGGCCTTCACGGCGCTCGAGTGCGCCGTCGTCGTCGAGGTGCGGAAGGGCCCCGCCGGAGGGCGGGAGCTGGATCTGTTCCTGCATGAAGCCGGCATCGAACAGATCGGGATGAGCGCGGAGCAGGTCGCCCTGGCGCGCGACGCCTATCGCCGGTTCGGCAAGGGGCGCCATCGCGCGCGCTTGAATCTGGGCGATTGCTGCTCCTATGCGCTCGCCCTGCACACGGGGGAACCGCTGCTTTTCAAGGGAAAAGACTTCTCGCACACCGACGTCAAGTCCGTGGCCCTCGCCGGCTGACGTTCACCCTTGAGACGTTCCGCGTCGTGACGCATGCTCGCCCGGCGTGCGCACCGACGAGGAGCTGATGGCGGCGTACGTCGCGGGCGAGCGCGGCGCGTTTCGTGAGCTCTTCGAGCGCTACGCCGCCCCGCTCGAGCGGCTCTTGTTGCGGGACCTCGGACAGCGCGAGGAGGCGCGCGACCTCGTTCAGCAGACGTTTCTGCAGCTTCACCGCGCCCGGCTCGACTTCGACCCGAGCAAGCGCTTGAAGCCGTGGCTCTACACGATCGCCATGAACCTCAAGCGCGAGCTCTTCCGGCGCCGCAAACGCCGCCCCGAGCGCCCGGACGCCGAGGCCGCCGAGCGACAGCCGGTCGAGCCGCGAGGCCAGCAGCAAACGGAGGCTCGGCGCTCGCTCGACTGGGCGCTCGAGCGGATCCCGAGCGACCAGCGGGAGGTCATCGAGCTCCACTGGCTCGCGGGGCTCTCCTTTCCGGAGCTGGCCGAGAGCATCGGCATCAGCGTGGCGGCCGCCAAGGTCCGGGCCCACCGGGGCTACGTGCGGCTGCGGGAGCTGCTCGGCGACGCCGGGACCCCGGCCGGTAACCCGAGACCGCGGGGTGCCCTATGAGTGAAGTGAGCTGCGAAGACGTCCGGGACGCCCTCCGATTGGGGCACATCCCCCTACCCCCCGCGCTGCTCTCGCACGCGGAGGGCTGCGCGGAATGCCGGCTCCTGCTCGCCGACGACGCCACCCTCGGCAAGGCGCTCACCGCCGAAATGGCCGCACCGGGAGCCGACGCGCCAGCGTGGACCGGCGTCGAAGCACTGCTGCTCGAAGAGCAGGGCTTTCGCGCCTGGCTGCGCAGCCGTCCCAACCCCGTGCGCCTCCTGCTCGCGGGAGCCGCTTTCGTCCTCGTGACGGCGCTCGGGCTCCGGCACCTGCGACCGGATTTCGCCGTCGTGCCGGCGCTCGAGCTCGGCGGGCTACTGGCGGCGTTCGCGCTCGTGGGCGGCGTGGCCGCGAGCCGGGCGTTGCCGGTCGTCGGGGCGCGGCCGAAGCGAGTGCCGTCCGAGGTGATTCTCGCTGCCGCACTCGGGCTGCCGGCGCTCGCCGCCCTGGCGAGAACGGCCACGACGCTCGCGCCAGCCGCGGACGGCGCCGCCTTCGTTCGCCAGGCGTGGAGCTGCTTCAGCTACGGCTCGCTCCTCACCATTCCGCTCGTCGTCGTGCTCTGGCTGCTCGATCGCGGCGCGGGGCCGCGCTCGCGGATTTTCCACGCTGCCGCCGTCGCCGGCCTCGCCGCGAACGCCGCGCTCACGCTGCACTGCCCGAACGGAAGCTCGGGGCACCTCGTCGTCGGCCACGCGACGATCGGCGTGGCGCTCGCCGCCGCAGCAGCGCTCCTGCTCCGGCGCCGCTGAGTCGACGAACGAAACCCCCGGCTCGCTCGCAAGCAAGCCGGGGGCCCTGCCGATGCGCTCAGTTGATCGTGCAGGTGTACGAGTCGATCGAGCCGCCGCTCGTCGCGTCGAAGAGCTCGAACCCAGCCTGGACCGAGAGCAGGTTCCAGCTCGCGGAGCCGGTGCCGCGCGTGACCGCGTCCTTGAGGAACGCGAGCAGGTCGAGGTCCGTGACCGGTGCCGTGCCGGGGGAGCGCCGGTAGGTCACGGTGTGCCATGAGCCCGTCGCGCCGTACCAGATCTCCCAGGTGGTGCCGTTGCCCGTGAACGAGGCGGTCTGCTTGTCGCCGATCGGGTTCGTGGTCATCTGGCTCGAGTAGTCGAGCCAGACCATGACCTCGAGCGTGTTGCCGTCGGGCTGCGCGAGGTTCGAGCTCTGCGCCACCCACATGTCGTAGGAGACGTTCCACTTGTTGCCGGCCGGCGGGGTGAACGCGTAGCTGCTCTTCACGCTGCTGAGCGTGGAGATCGCCTTGACGCTGCCCTGCCCATACATGCCGTTCCAGCTGCCCCAGTGCCAGCCGTCCACGATCGAGGGATACGAAGCCGGCGAGTTGTTGTTGCTCTTGATGCCGGTCGTGTTGACGGTCATCGCCGCGCAGCTGCCGCCGTAGTAGCCGGTCACGCTCTGCGAGCCGCTGCCGAGGTTGTTGACGTTGTTCTGGTAGCCCAGGCTCGAACCGAGCGGCTGCACGCCCGTGTTGCTGCTGATGGTGCCGACGCTGTTCGACTTGCAGCCCATGTTGCCGCCGCCGCCGCTGCCACCCTCCATCACGGGCTTGATTTCCGTGACGCAGAGGTTGAACGGCGTGCCGGCCACCGCCTGGTCGGCGGCAACCTGAATTTGCAGATCGTAGATGGCCGCCGGATCGGGCGGCGACGGATCGGTCTTCATCCAGTCCGCCGGGATGACGGCCTTGGTGATCACGATCTGATCGGTGCCGCTCAGCTTGAGCGAGGTGCCGGCGGGATCGCCGACCGGGATGAACGGCGAGATCGTGCTGCCGTCGCCCGTGGTCGCGAAGCCGACGCGCACCGGCATGCCGCCCGTGTTGCCGGTGAGCGTGATGTCGAAGCCGGTGACGTTGCCGCACGCCGCCGCGGTGGCGTTGTACGCGCTCTTCACCGGCGTCATGCCGCCGGCGTCGCCGCTGTCGTTGAGGCTGAGCCCGATGCCGGCGCCCCAATCGGTGGTCATGCCCGAGGCGGTGCCGGAGATACACATCCCGGGACCCGGCGCGCCCATCTGGTAGGGCGGCGAGTTCGCCGCGCACGCGGCGCCGTTGCACATGAGGGTCGTCTTGGTGACGTCGTCTCCGTACCAGTAGAAAGCGCCCTGGATCCCGCACGCGTTGCAGCTCCGGTCGACCCAGCCGGTGCTGTCGATTGGGACGATGCTCTTGTCGGTGTTGCTGCAGGTGACCATCCCGCCGCCGGCCGAGCCGCTCATGCCGCCCATCGAGCTGCCGCCCATGCCGCCCGCCGTGACGTTGCCCGTACCGCCGGTCGCCGACGTGCCGCCCGTGCCGCCGTTCATCACCGAGCCACCCGTCGACATCGCCGCGCCGGAGCTGCCGCCCTGCGCCTGGGTGCCGCCGTTGCCGACGTTGCCCGTGCCGCTACCTGCGGAGCCACCCTGCGAGGTCGAGCCACCCTTCGCGGACGAGCCGCTCGAGCTGTCGTCGTCGTCGTCTCCGGTCGTGGGGGGCGGGGAGCAAGCGATGGCGATGATCGGACCAAGACCGAGAACGAGCGGGAGGGCGTACTTTCGCATTCTTAGATTCCTCAGGAGTGACTGTGCGAGCAAGAAAGGCTGTGGGTGCCGAAAAGCGGCACTTGGAGGAGTGGCATACACTCCGCCGGCCTGCCACCGGTTCGCAGATTGTAGCTTTAAAGCCGCCTTGCCGCGAGGCGGACCGCGGCGGTTGGCGCCTGCTGCTGGGACCGATTCCAGGTCCGCGTCTCCGCTGGTTTTTTTGGGCGTTCCGCGTCCGACGCATCAAGCGTTGAACCGAAGATCGCGAGTGCGGTTACTACCCCGCCCGCTCGGTGCTCACTTCGGGCGGGAGCTCGGCGGCGGGGTCGAATCGAGCGCACGTTTGACGACACGCGCGAGCGCTTCCGCGCTGTAGGGCTTCGGCAACCACGTGACGGTGGAACCCGAGCCCTCGTGCTCGGCGCGCCCGTGACCGCTCACCATGATGCCGCGCTGCGCGGGGAACAGCGTGCGGATGAGCTCGAGCGTCTCGAGACCGTTCTGCTCCTCGTTGAGCGCGTAATCGACGATCACGAGATCGTACGGCGGGATCTCCAGCGTGACGGCCGGGCTCTCGTCGCGGCGCTCGCGCTCGGTCGTGAAGTGCGTCACGGCTTCGACGCCGCTGCCGAACGTGTCCACCTCGTACCCGAGGTGCCGGAGCACGCGCCGCGCGGCTTGCAGCTGAATGGGCTCGTCGTCGATGATCAAGATGCGCGCAGAGCCGTGCGGAACGCCGGCCGGCTCGCGTGCGGCGTCGGAGGGGCCCGGCGCGCGCGGGAAATACAGCGTGAAGGTCGTGCCGTGACCGAGGTCGCTCACGACGTCGATGTAGCCGCCGTGCTCCTTGACCACCCCGTGCACGATCGCGAGCCCGAGCCCGCTACCGCTGCTGTCCGCGAGCCGCTTGCGGCTGAAGAACGGCTCGAAGATGCGCGTGAGATCCGCCGGCGTGATGCCCGCGCCCGTATCGGACACGGTGATCGTCGCGTATTCGCCGGCCGGGATGAGCTCGTAGGCGCCGAGCACGGCGGGCAACGCCACGCGCTCGGTCCGGACGCTGATCTGACCCACGCCCGGGATTGCCTCCGAGCCGTTGCGCAACAGGTTACCGAGGGCGCGCAGGAGGTGCGGCTCCGACCCCAGCACCACGAGCGGCTCTACCGACAGGTCGAGCTGAACCCGCACGGCCGCCGCGCGCGGCGCGAGAAACCTGAGGGACTCGGGCGAGGCCGCGGACGAGACGACCTCGTTCAAGTCGAGCGCTTGCTTGGCCGTGGCGCCGGGCCGCCCGAGCAGCATCAGGTCCTTGATGGTTTGAGCGGCCCGCAAGGCCGACGACTTGATCGTCGCCATGTCGAGCCGGAGCTCGGTGTCGTCCGTGAGCGTGCCGGCTTTGAGCTCGTCGAGCTCGCTCAAGATCACGTCCGGCAGCGTCACGAGCGGACCGAGCGCGTTGTTGAGATCGTGCGCGACGCCGCCCGCGAGCACGCTGAGCGAGGCCATGCGCTCGGCGGTCGCGAGCCGTTCCTGCACGCTGCGCTCGTGGAGCGTGAGCGTGCGCACGATCTCCTGGTGGAGCGCGACGTTCTTCAGCGCGGCGCTGAGCTGCCCCGCGAGCATCGAGAACACGACGAAGCCGGTGCCGAGCTCGAACGCCGCGACGCCGAGCTGCTCGCTCTCGTACGTGAGCGGCATGACGCAGAAGGTGCGGCGCCGTTCCGAGCTGCCGCCCGGGATCAAAGCCGCGGCGGGGAAG